>NZ_JAHBDR010000082.1:0-214803 GCF_019956575.1 Pseudomonas sp. A-R-19 | reverse complement strand
TCAGCACGCCGGGTGGCAGCAGGTCGCCGATCAGTTCGACCAGCACGGTGATGCCCAGCGGGGTTTGCTCGGCAGGCTTGAGCACCACGCAGTTACCGGCGGCCAGGGCCGGGGCGAGTTTCCAGGCAGCCATCAGGATCGGGAAGTTCCACGGGATGATCTGCCCGACTACGCCCAGTGGTTCATGGATGTGATAGGCCACGGTATTGCCGTCGATCTCGGCAGCGCTGCCTTCTTGCGCGCGGATGCAGCCGGCGAAGTAGCGGAAGTGGTCGGCGGCCAGCGGGATGTCGGCGTTGAGGGTTTCACGCACGGCTTTGCCGTTGTCCCAGGATTCGGTAATTGCCAGCAGTTCGAGGTTCTGCTCGATGCGGTCGGCGATTTTCAACAGCACCAGCGAACGGGCTTGCGCAGAGGTGGCGCCCCACGCGTCGGCGGCGGCGTGGGCAGCATCCAGGGCCTTGTCGATGTCTTCGGCCGTGGAGCGGGGGAATTCGGCAATCGGTTGGCCATTTACTGGCGAGGTATTGGTGAAGTACTGACCTTTGACAGGCGCGACGAACTCGCCGCCGATGTAGTTACCGTATTTGGCTTTGAACGAAACGATAGCGCCTTCAGTACCGGGGTGAGCGTAACGCATGGTGGTCTCTCCTTGCTTTTGTGCTTATAGGGAGTCGCGCATGTGCGCTTGCTTTAAGCGTAGAGCAAGGGCCGGGCCAGTGCGTTGCAGCTCAGGCAAATCAAGGCCTTGCGCATTTTTTGTCGGACGGATGGGGTGCGCCTGTGACGTTTTCGGTACAACTGGCATGACACTTTGTACCGCTACTGGCACAGCCTGTGACTGAGTAGTCTTGCAGGCATTGCAATGCAGGCCAGGCTGGAGGATGCTCGGCGACGGGACGCTGCTTTGTGGCGAGGGAGCTTGCTCCCACTGGGCTGCGCAGCGGCCCCAAAAAGTCTGCCGGCCAAGATTCTGGCGAGCGCTTCGCACTCGAGCGGTAGCAAGCTCCCTCGCCACAAGGTGTGTGCCATTCCTTAAAAGGGGGAGGCATTGCTCTCGGGGAGAATAATAAGAAATGCACGACAACCATTTGAGTCGCCATGCCCAGCAGGTCCTGACCGTTACTCAGGGCAAGGCCCACCTGCACGGCCCTGGCAGCGATCCGTCCATCGCGCGCTCCTGGCTGCGCTGCCTTGAGGACTATCACCTCGACCCGGCCCTGAGCATCGCGCCGACGGTGCTGGAACATGGCCGTGTCCTCGAAAGCCGCGAACGCTTGCAGCAAGTGCTGCACATCGCCGGCAATGAAATGACCAGCCTGCACCAGCAACTCTCCGGCGCCGGCCATGCGGTATTGCTGACCGACGCTCGCGGCGTGATCCTCAACTGCGTCACCGCGCCCGCCGAGCGGCAGATCTTCGAACGCGCCGGGCTCTGGCTCGGTGCCGACTGGAGCGAGGCCTGCGAAGGCACCAACGGCATCGGCACCTGCCTGGTCGAGCGTCAGTCGCTGACCATCCATCAGGACGAACACTTCCGTGGCCGTCATACCGGCCTGACGTGCTCGGCGAGCCCGGTCTTCGACCCCCATGGCGAATTGCTGGCGGTGCTCGACGTGTCGTCGGCGCGGCGCGATGTGTCACGGCAAAGTCAGTTCCACACCATGGCGCTGGTCAATCTGTCGGCGAAGATGATCGAGAGTTGCTACTTCCTGCGCTGCTTCGACAACCAATGGCTGCTGCGTTTTCACTTGCAGGCCGAGTCCGTTGGATTGTTCAGCGAAGGGTTGCTGGCGTTCGACGGAGAAGGGCGCATTTGTGCGGTCAATCAGAGTGCGCTGAACCTGCTGGGCCATATTCGCGGCGGCTTGCTGGGTAAGCCGGTGGAAGCGTTTTTCGATTGCTCGCTCGATGAGTTGCTGGGGCGGGCGAGCATCAATGCCGCGGCCAGTTGGCCGTTGCGCACCCGTGATGGCCGCAAGCTGTTCGCGGTGTTGCGCGGTGAGGCGCGGCGACCACTATCGATTCCGATGGTGCCTGCTCCCAAGGTTGCTCCAGCACCGCGCCTGTCGGGCATTTGCCTGGATGATGTGACGTTGCAGGCGGACTTTCGCAAGGCCTTGCGTGTCTACGAGCGCGATGTGCCGTTGCTGATCAACGGCGAAACCGGGTCCGGCAAGGAGGCCTTTGCCAAAGCGGTGCACCACGCCAGCCAGCGGGCGGAAAAAGCCTTCGTCGCCCTCAATTGCGCGGCCATTCCCGAAAGCCTGATCGAAAGCGAGTTGTTCGGTTATCGCGGTGGCAGCTTCACCGGCGCACGCAAGGAAGGCATGCGTGGCAAGTTGCAACAGGCCGACGGCGGGACGTTGTTCCTCGATGAAATCGGTGACATGCCACTGGCCTTGCAGACGCGCTTGCTGAGGGTGCTGGAAGACCGGCAAGTGGTGCCGATTGGTGGCGAGCCGGAATCGGTGAATGTGCGGATCATCAGCGCCACTCACCGTAATTTGCTGGATCGCGTGCAGGACGGCAGCTTCCGTGAAGATTTGTATTACCGCCTCAACGGGCTGGAAGTCGCGCTGCCGGCTTTGCGCGATCGCAGTGATAAATCGCAGTTGCTCGATTTTCTATTGGCCGAAGAGGCGGGCGCAGAAACCGTGCTGATCGACGGACCGGCGCGGGAGGCCTTATTGGGGTTCGCCTGGCCGGGCAACGTGCGCCAACTGCGAAATGTGCTGCGTACGCTGGCAGCACTGTGTGAGGACGGGCGGATTGGCCTGGAGGATTTGCCGGCGCTGATTCGTTCGGTCAGGCCGGCAGTGGTGCCGCCTATCGAAGAGCCATCGGAGCATCCGCTGGAGGATGCCGAGCGGCTGGCGTTGCTCAATGCGCTGGAGCAGACGCGGTGGCATATGACGCATACGGCGGAGCAGTTGGGGGTCAGTCGAAATACCCTCTATCGGAAGCTGCGTAAACACGGTATCGCCCGATAAAAGCCTTTGTGGCGAGGGAGCTTGCTCCCGCTCGACTGCGCAGCAGTCGCCTGTCAGTTGCCCCGACTCAGTTCAGAACGACTGCGGCTCAAGGGTTTGGGGCTGCTGGGCAGCCCAGCGGGAGCAAGCTCCCTCGCCACAATGACCACGGCGAATCTCAGCTAAAGAGTGCGATTTTCCCCTCCCTAAGCTAACCTGCGACCAAGTTTTACGAGGTCGACTATGCACATTCATATTCTTGGTATCTGCGGCACTTTCATGGGGTCAATGGCGGTTCTGGCCAAAGAACTGGGCCATCACGTGACGGGCTCCGATGCCAACGTCTATCCGCCGATGAGCACTCAACTGCAAGCCCAGGGCATCGAGCTGACACAAGGCTATGACCCGGCGCAACTCGATCCGGCCCCTGATCTGGTGGTGATCGGCAACGCCATGTCCCGGGGCAACCCGGCGGTGGAATACGTGCTGAACAAAGGCTTGCCGTACGTCTCCGGCCCGCAATGGCTGGCGGATCACGTGCTGCAAGGTCGCTGGGTACTGGCGGTTGCAGGTACGCACGGCAAGACCACCACCAGCAGCATGCTGGCTTGGGTCCTGGAACACGCGGGCATGGCCCCGGGCTTCCTGATCGGCGGCGTGCCGCAAAATTTTTCGGTGTCGGCGCGCCTGGGCGATACGCCGTTCTTCGTCATCGAAGCCGACGAGTACGACAGTGCGTTCTTCGACAAGCGCTCCAAGTTCGTACATTACCGCCCGCGCACGGCAATTCTGAACAATCTCGAATTCGATCACGCGGACATCTTCCCGGACCTGCCGGCCATCGAGCGGCAGTTCCACCATCTGGTGCGGACTATCCCGAGCGAAGGCCTGGTGATTCATCCAACCACTGAGCCGGCCTTGCAGCGCGTCATCGAAATGGGTTGCTGGACTCCGGTGCAAACCACCGGTGCCGGCGGTCAGTGGCAGGTCAAGCTGCTCAGCGAAGATGGCTCCAAGTTCGAAGTGATGTTCGAGGGCATCGCCCAGGGCGTGGTCGAGTGGGACATGACTGGCCAGCACAACGTCGCCAACGCCCTGGCTACCCTGGCAGCCGCACGCCATGTCGGTGTGGTGCCATCCATGGGCATCGCCGCGTTGAGTGCTTTCAAAAGCGTGAAGCGCCGGATGGAAAAAGTCGCGGAAGTCCGTGGCATCACCATTTATGACGACTTCGCTCACCACCCGACCGCCATTGCCACCACGCTGGATGGCCTGCGCAAACGCATTGGCGATGCACCGTTGATCGCAATCATCGAGCCGCGCTCCAACTCCATGAAGCTCGGCGCGCACCGCGATGGATTGCCGGAAAGCGTGGTCGATGCCGATCAGGTGATCTGGTACGCACCCGCCAACCTCGGCTGGGACCTGGCGGGTACTGCGGCGCTGTGCACTGTGCCGTCGATTGTCAGCGATTCCCTTGAGGGCATCATCGAGCGCGTGAAGAGCCAGGCCCAGCCCGGTACTCACGTGGTGATCATGAGCAATGGCGGCTTCGGCGGCCTGCACGGCAAACTGGCCGAGGCGCTCAAATGAACAACGGCCCGGAGCGCATTACCCTGGCGATGACCGGCGCTTCAGGCGCCCAGTACGGTTTGCGCCTGCTCGACTGCCTGGTGCGGGAAGATCGTGAAGTGCACTTCCTGATCTCCAGGGCCGCGCAGTTGGTAATGGCGACCGAAACGGACGTTACGCTGCCGTCCAAACCGCAGATGATGCAGGCCTTTCTCACCGAATACACGGGCGCTGCCGCCGGGCAGATTCGGGTGTACGGCAGGGAAGACTGGATGTCGCCGGTGGCCTCTGGCTCCGGCGCGCCAGCGGCGATGGTGGTGGTGCCGTGCTCCACTGGCACCTTGTCGGCCATCGCTACCGGTGCCTGCAACAACCTGATCGAGCGTGCCGCCGACGTGACGCTCAAAGAGCGTCGCCAGCTGATTCTGGTGCCCCGCGAGGCGCCGTATTCGAGCATTCACCTGGAACACATGCTCAAGTTGTCGAACATGGGCGTGACCATCCTGCCGGCATCACCGGGCTTTTATCATCAGCCGCAAACCATCGACGACCTGATCGACTTTGTCGTCGCGCGGATTCTCAACCTGCTGAATATTCCTCAGGACATGCTGCCGCGTTGGGGCGAGCATCATCTGACCAGCGATGAATAAGCTGCTGGTGGTGGTGCTGGCGCTGCAATTGGGCGGATGCGCCACGGCGCGCACCCTCGATGCGGCCAAGCCGGGCGCTCCGGTGGTGTACTCGGGGACTCGCCTGGATTTGTACGCGATGAACGGTGGGTGCTGTGCGATGGACCGATTCGGCGCCGAAGCGCCGGGCTATCCGGGCATCGATCTGCCGGCGAGTGCGTTGCTCGACACGCTGTTGTTACCGTTGTCGTTGTTGACGGTGATAGGGGTGAGTTTTCAGGCTACGGGTGGGTTGTAAGAGAGCGTTGTGGCGAGGGGGCTTGCCCCCGTTCGGCTGCGAAGCAGTCGTAAATTCTGTGCACGCGGAGCAACAGATAAATCGAGTTGACTGGTTTTGGGGCCGCTTCGCAGCCCAACGGGGGCAAGCCCCCTCGCCACAGGTCCGCGGATTACTTGCCGAGTTTGCGCAACTCATCCGACTCGACAATCCTGACCCCGTCCTGCTCTTCCAGCGCCAGGCGCCACATCGCGCGAGCCAGTTGGCAGGCCTCGATACCATGGTATTTGCCAGGGATCAGCCGAGACAACGGCCCGGCGACTTTCTCGCCCAGTCGCGGTTCGGTGCGTTCGCCCAGCAACAGCGAAGGCCGGCAGATGGTCAGCTGCGGCCAGTCCTGCGCGCGCAAGGCGTGCTCCATCTCGCCTTTGACCCGGTTGTAGAAAATCGACGATCTACGATCGGCTCCCAAGGCACTGATCACGATCAAATGCCGTGCGCCCATTTCCCGGGCACGTTTGGCGAATGCCACCACCATGTCCAGGTCCACCGCGCGAAACGCCTGTTCGGAGCCTGCCTGCTTGATCGTGGTGCCAAGGCAGCAATAGGCGATATCGACCCGCCCGTTCAGTTGTGGCAGGAACGCCTTCGGGTCACCGACCGGGTTTTCCAAGTGCGGATGCTCGGCCAGTGGACGGCGTGAAGGGGCCAATACCCGGGTAATCGTTGGCTCGTTAAGTAGGCGATCAAGCAGATGTTCACCCGTCAAACCGGTGGCTCCGGCGAGCAGCACATGCTGAGGCGTCAAGTACATAGTGTTTCTCCCTTGATACTGTTCAGCTTAGTTGCTGTTTGCATCCTTGCTTTGCATAGATGCACTTTGCAGTGCTTTTCGTGCCTGTTGTTTACGCAGTAGTTGCCAATGCGAGAGGACGGTTTTCGGTGCCCAGATCTGAGGCTCGGACGCTTCGAAACCATCCGCCAGCTCACGCTCGGCGACAGTGGCCTTGGCCAGTTTGAAGGCCTGCTCCAGATCATCGGTCTGGTTCAGGGCCTGGACGAACAGGGCGTCGCCGAAGTAGGTGAAGTTGGCTTCCTCCGAGCAGCCGAAGGACACCCGGTCGGCCCGCGAGGCCGTCATGATCAGGGTTCGCTCGTCCTTGAGGGCGGGGATGAAGCCGCCGGAGTAGCAAGACGAAATCACGATGACCTTGTCGCGGTTTTTCAGCGGGGCAAGGACAGCGGCCAACTCGTCGGCTGGCAGATCAGCCAGTTCCATGCGCGGCTGGTCCAGCACCAGCTCATGTTCACTGGTGCCATGACTGGTCAGGTAGATGAAGATCAGGTCTTCCGGACCGCTGCGTTCGGCCAGCGTCAGGGCGGCACGTCGCAGGTTTTCCCGGGTAGCCATTGGGCGGTCGGCGAGGTGGTCACGATGGTTCACCAGGCGGATTTGGCCAAAGGCGCCGAAACGGGTGGAGAGCATATTGGCGACGTAGTCCGACTCGCGCAGAAAAACGCTTTGCTTGCCATCACCGCCCAGGGTCAACGAATACAGCTCCACCGCCGGGGTCGAGGGCGGAATGTTGCTCAGTGCTGCATCGAGCAGGCGCCCCTGTGCCAACAGGCCGAGCTCCAATGTGTCTGGCAACAATTTGCCCTCGGCGTCGCGCACGCGCTGGCCGTTGATCCAGGTGCCGCTGAGCACGGTGCCGTCGGTCAACACCAACGTGCCGCGCCCCTGGTAACTGTCGTTGTCGAACTGGCCGGTGTAGAAGCTGCCGTCGGCGAGGTTCAGTCGGCCCTGGCCGGAAAAGCGCCAGTCGTTGAACTGGCCGATGTAGTGGCTGCCGTCGGTGCCGATCAGCTCGCCCTTGCCGTTCAGCGAACCTTCCTTGAACTGGCCCAGCCAGACATCGCCGTCCGCGTTTTCGTAGCGGCCTTTGCCGTGCAGTTGGTTGTTCTTGAAGCTGCCGACATAGATGTCGCCTTCGGCGCTGTTGAACGTGCCGTTGCCCTCCAGCTGGCCGTCGACGAAGTGCCCGGTGAACTGATTGCCGTTGCCGTCGCCGCGCTGGCCTTCGCCATTGGGTTTGCCGTGAGCGAACTGGCCCTGATAGGAGCTGCCGTCTTCGAGTTCGAGGCGGCCCAGGCCGGCGTATTGATCAGCCTTGAACTCGCCGCGATAGCTCATGCCGCTTTCTTTGAGTGTTCCTTCGCCGTTGCGCCGGCCAGCCTTGAAGCCACCGCTGTAGCTGCTGGCGTTGGTGGTCAGCGCCCCCTGGCCTTCGAACAGTCCCTGATTGAACTGCCCGCGATAGACTTCGCCATTGCTGCCATGCCACTCGCCCTGGCCCTGCCACTGGCCTTTGTCGAACTCGCCGGCGTACCAGCTGCCGTTCGGGTAGTCGATGCGCCCCTTGCCTTGCAGCAAGCCATTGACCAGATCACCGCGATAGCGTCCGCCGTCCGGCAAGCGGGCGTCGGGGGGCAAAGGCGATTCGCCGTCGCCGCAAGCGGTGAGCATCAGGGTCAAGGCAAGGAGTGCAAGTGGGCGCATAGCGGATTCCGGGCAATTAGGCGAGGGAGTATGCCGCAGCTATGTGTCCTTATATAGGGCGAGGTACCGCGAGAGGTCGCGAAACAGCAGGAGCTGCTTCGCATCCGGGACGGTTTACACGAAGCACAGGGACAGGGGTTCGGCGATGTACGCCGGTTTGTCCGAACCTTCGATTTCCAGGGTGGTGGTGGCCTTGAGCAGCCATTGGCCGGGTTTCTTCTCGATGACTTCGGTCAGGTCGACCTTCAGTCGCACCCGCGAATTGACCTTGACCGGCTGGATGAAGCGCACGCTGTCGAGGCCGTAGTTGACCACCATCTTCAAGCCTTCAGGCATGACGAGGATGTCTTCCATCAGTTTCGGAATCAGCGATAACGAAAGAAAACCGTGAGCGATGGTACTGCCAAATGGCGTTTGCGCGGCCTTGACCGGATCGACGTGGATGAACTGAAAATCCCCTGTGGCTTCGGCGAACAGGTTGATGCGGTCCTGATCGATGGTGAGCCATTCGGAACGTCCAAGTTCCTTGCCGACATAATCTTTGAGCTCTGCAACTGGAACATAGGGCATTGAGACTCTCCTTGGGTTCATCGGTTTTATAGTTTTGGCTTGCGGGGATTCAACCTCCCGGCTTACCACTTTAGATCAACATGGCCAAACGCCCAGGTCAACTGACCATGCTTTTGGCGAATGCCGGTCTATAGCGTGAGCATGCTTATAATGCCCCGCCAATGCGGGTGACGGATTTTGCAGGAGATCTTTTATGTTGTTACGGGGCCTGACTTGGCTGGTGCTGTTCCAATTGCTCGGCACTGCAATCAATCATTTGTTCTTGCCGGTGCTGCCGGGGCCGATTGTGGGGTTGCTACTGCTGCTGGTGTACCTCATCTGCCGCGGGCAGGTTGGCGAGCCGCTGAACCTGGCGGCCAGCAGCCTATTGCGCTACCTGCCACTGTTGCTGGTGCCGCCAGCCGTGGGCGTGATGGTCTATGCCGCTGACATCGCGGCGGATTTCTGGGCGATTGTCGGTGCGCTGGTATTGTCGCTGTTGCTTTCGATGGCCTTCGCCGGGGTGCTGATGCAGCGCATGGTCAAGCGTCACGCTCACTCCGAGGATAACCAATGATCTTCGACTGGCACGGCGCCTGGGCGTCGGTGATTCATCATCCGTTGTTCGGCATAGGCATTACCCTCGGCGCCTATCAACTCGTCCTTGCGGCGTTCGAGAAAACCCGCTGGATCTTTTTGCAGCCGGTGCTGGTCTCCATGATGCTGGTGATCGGCGTGCTGGTGGGCTGCGGCCTGACCTACGCCGAGTACCGCAAGAGCACCGAGATCCTGAGTATCCTGCTCGGTCCGGCCACGGTCGCCCTGGCGGTGCCGCTCTATCTCAACCTGCGACGGATTCGGCAGTTGTTCTGGCCGATATTTACTACGCTGGTGATAGGTGGGGTCGTGGCCACGGGGATGGGCGTGTTGCTGGGCTGGTCATTCGGTGCCGAGCACATGATTCTGATGACCATGGCACCGAAGTCGGTAACTTCGCCGATCGCCATGCTGGTGGCCGAGCAGATCGGCGGGGTCGCGGCACTGGCGGCGGTGTTCGTTCTGATTACTGGCGTGATCGGGGCGATTTTCGGTCCGGCCCTGTTGACCCGCCTCGGCGTGCATAGTCCGGAAGCCCGGGGCATGGCACTGGGCATGACGGCCCATGCGGTTGGCACGTCGGTGGCGTTGCAGGAAAGTGACGAGTGCGGCGCCTTCGCGGCGCTGGCGATGAGCCTGATGGGTGTGGCCACGGCGGTTTTCCTGCCGCTGGCGGTATCGATGGTGGTGTAAGGAAATGTCTATGAGTCTGCCGCTTTTTCCGTTGAACACAGTGCTGTTCCCAGGTTGCATCCTCGATTTGCAGATCTTCGAAGCGCGCTATCTGGACATGATCGGCCGCTGCATGAAACAGGGCGGCGGTTTCGGCGTGGTGTGCATCCTCGACGGCGAAGAAGTCGGGATCGCCCCGGCCGGCTACGCGCTGGTGGGCTGTGAAGCGCTGATTACCGATTTCAAACAGCAGGACAACGGCCTGCTGGGGATTCGGGTTCAGGGTGGGCGGCGTTTCCATGTATTACGAACGGAAGTTCAGCGCGATCAGTTGACCGTCGCCGAGGTCGAGTGGCTGGAAGACGAACCGGAACAGCCACTGCAGGATGAGGACGCCGACCTGGTCGCATTGCTCAAGGCCCTGGCGGAGCACCCGATGGTCGAAGCCTTGAACATGGGTACTGAAGCGACCGGTCAGCAGTCGCTGGCAAATCAGTTGGCGTACCTGCTGCCTTTTGCCGAACTGGACAAGGTCGATCTTTTGCAACTCGATGATCCGCAGCAACGACTGGATGCGATTCAGGCGTTGCTGGATGAGTTGCAGGGCGAGTTGTTTGCTTGATTAGTAATGGCCAGCCGCCGATTACTCGGTTGAGTGTTGTTGTTTAGTTGGTTTTCAGTTTTATGGAGTTGTTTGTTTTTGTAGTGTTCAGCTTGCTGGGTGGGGCTTTGCATTGATTTTTAATAAGTTAGGTGGGTTGTATGTGTTGATTGGTAGAGTTTAGGTGCTTATATTTGCTGCGCCTGCATGAGGCAGGTATTGCATATATAAGGGATTGAATTATGAGATATTTAAGCGGCAATGAACGTACGTTGTGGGACTTTTGCTTTTCCCGGATCATGGTTCGGTATGTTTTCGCAAACGCCCCGCAGGTCGAAGTAGAGTTCGCGGCGGACTCGGCGGTCAATGCGGCGAATGCATTGATCCTGGTGCGACGCTCGGGTTTGAATGGCGGTCGCGACAATTTTGAGCAACGGCTCTGGGATGATTATGCGGGAGAGGCGATGATCAAGTTTTCTGCGGAGGTTCGTTGGAAGTTTGAAGATTATGTCGTCGTCGCTGGCCAGGTTGCAAAACAAGCCGATACGGCCGTTGTGAAGTATCGTGGTGTTGAAGACTCGGATTTACCAAAATTCCCGTTCGGCAACTAAGGCTTGATATGAGTTGTCAAGGCGCGCCGAGGTACACCCGCGAAAAGGTTAGCGTCATAGCCGGCAAACAGCTTGCCAGCAGGTCAGGTGCATCCGTGGCGGTTATTCACGGTCGTCCATACGGCGAACAGTCACTACCCAATCAGGTGATGTACATGCTGTCTTTTGTCGACATGAACAAGAAGCGACTGGATGCGATTCAGGCGTTGCTGGATGAGTTGCAGGGTGAGTTGCTTGCTTGATTATTTTGTTCTAATTTCAAAAATTAGAACGCTTGTAATGGCGCGCTATTTTATTTAAGTTTTCCTTGCGGCCAAGATTTCTGGGTCGACATAACAAGGAGAGTTTTAATGATGAATGTTGATTTTATTGATGTGATTCACACCTCGCAAAGGGAAGAATATTTTTTTATTCAGACCGTAGTTTGGCGTCAAATCGCCGATGAGTTGCTTGTGCGCAATCCAGCTGTTAAGTATGTTGAAGTTCGGGATAAGGTGGACAGTGAGCTCGCTACCGTATTTCAGCAATATTACGGGCGTCTGGATAAATATCTTGAAGAGCGCAGTGCCGAAGCTCGTGACAATCTCCCGGATTTAAAATAATCACTGGTTGTCCTGTGTTCGTAGTATGTTTTCTATATTGAAGATAAAGTGCTGCTAGTAAAAATAATCCCGGTCGGTTCGATCGGGATTGTTCTTTTTGGCGATTTGAGTTTGGCGCAAAACTCTTTTAATAGGCATACCGCAACATCGTATGCGGTAAATGCCGCAGTACGAAGAAACCGAACAATGCCAGCAACGCCGGCAACACCAGCCACCAGACCTTGGGTGGCAAGGCGTTGAGCGGTTCCTTGTGCTGGATCAGCCACAGGCTGGCTGCACAGACGCATGCCGCCAGCATCGCGCCGGCCATGACATCGGTCGGCCAATGCGCGCCGAGGTATACCCGCGACAGCGCAATAGCCATCGCTGGCAGGCAGCCCACCAATAGCCAGGTCAGGCGCATCCGCGGCGGCTGTCCGCGGCCCGCCAGTACGGCGAGAGTCAGGAACAGCGCAAAAGAGCCCGACGCATGGCCGCTGGGCATGCTGTAGCTGGTCAGCGGATCGCTCAGCACTTCGGGGCGCACGCGGGCAAAGAACTGTTTGGTCGCGGTGTTCGCCAATGCGGTGAAGAGCAGGGTGCTCCCGGCGAAAATCGCCGGGCGCCATTGACGCATCAGCAACAGCAAGCCGGTCAGTAGCGTGCTGAACAACAGCATGTTGTGGAATTCGCCGATCAGCGTGAAGACTACCGCCACCTCATCGAGCATCGGGCTGCGATGTTCCTGCACCAGAGTCATCAAGCCTTGATCAAGGGCACTCAGGTACGGATAGCCGATGAACAGCCCAGCCAGAAGGAGAAAGCTCATGCCGGCGATTATCGAGGTAGCCCGGCGATGCTGGCGCAGGCTACTGGTTGCACTCAGCCCGACCATCACGGCAATGCCGCCAGCAACGATTCCTGCCTGAGGCCAGAAACCTTCGGGTAGCGGCAGGCGAATCGCTGCGCCGGTAGCCCAGCCGGGCAACAGGTAGGCCACCGACCATCCTGCACCGGCCAGCAGGCTGACGGCGATGAAGCGTGGGAAGGGCATGTCGCACATGCCCGCGACCATCGGTAGCATCGGTCGCAATGGCCCGATAAAACGCCCGACCAGCAGGCTGGCGATGCCATAGCGCTGGAAGTAGGCCTCGGCCCCGGCAATCCATTCCGGGTGATGACGCAAACCGGGCAAGCGCCGGATATTCTGATGAAAGTGCCGTCCAAGGAAATACGAAACCACGTCGCCCAACACGCCAGCGAGGAAACCCAGCAGCAAGGTTTCACTAAGCGGCAACGCACCGCTGCCGGCCAATACCGCAACTGTAAACAGCAAAACCGTGCCGGGGACGATCAGCCCGGCAATCGCGAGGCATTCCACAAAGGCCACCAGAAATATTGCCGCCGCGAGCCATTGCGGGTTGACCGTCAACCAGCCGGTCACGCTATCGAGCCATTGGCCCATATAAACCACTCCATCAAATGTTCAATTGCTTCCAGGGGATTAGTGCAACTTCGAATGCGCCACTGCCCCCTGTGGGAGCGGGCTTGCCCGCGAACAGGCTCTTTCAGTCGATATCGACGTCGACTGATACTCCGCCTTCGCGGGCAAGCCCGCTCCCACAGGGAAATGCTGTTTGCTCAAGTCTGAGTCAATTTCAGGACAGCACAAAATAATCGCGACCTTCGACTTGCCCGCGACGCAGCGGATTGCGCGTGCAGTAAGCAGCGTAGGCGCCGTCGACGAAGCGGTACATCAGGTGTTCATCGCGCCCGTGGGGGATGCCCAGGCGGGTAGTCTGGATGATGTGCGCGGGTGTCTGGCCGACGTGCTCCACCAACAGAGCTTCATGATCGAAGCGTTTGGCGTCCCACACCGGCACTTTCAGGCCCAGCGCCTTGCACAGCAGGGTTTGCCCGGCGCAGAGTTTTTGTGACGGGCGAGGGTGGCCCTGGGCATCGGGATTGTTCAAAAGCATCTGTGCCAGGCTGGCCGGCCCGCTCAATTCATCGATCCACGGGTACGCAGACTTGATCAGTACGGCGTTGCCGGGCCCTTGGGCGCTGAAATTAAGGGAGTCGCCACCGCGGGCGTAATACATATAGATGTGGCCGCCATCCAGAAACAAAGCCTTACGTTTTTCTGTGTAGCCGAGGGACGCGTGGCTGCCTTTTTCCGCGCAGTAATAGGCTTCGGTCTCGATGATCCGCGCACTCAGCCACAGGTCGCCAACTCGATGGCGGATGACTTTGCCGAGTAAATCCCGGGCCAGAATTTGCGCGTCACGGTCGAAAAAACCGTCCGGGAGGCCCGTGGGCAGGCTCGTAGCGGACGCTCGAACAGTCAGATTGGACATGATGATCGGCGTTTATCAGGGCTGAATAAGCCGTGATGATAACAATTTGCAGCTTAATCCCGGCTGAACATCAGCAAATACCCCTCCATTTCGACCATCCGCCCGTCACCGCTGTTAGTCCCGGGACGCGACAGCTATAATCTGCCGCTTTACTCTTTACCAAGACCTTAGCAAAGATCACTCCAGACCATGACTGAGTCCGTTCTTGACTACATGACCCGCTTGGGTCGCGCTGCCCGCGAAGCTTCCCGCGTCATCGGCCGTGCCAGCACCGCGCAGAAAAACCGCGCCCTGCACGCCGCCGCCAATGCGCTTGACGCTGCCCGCGCCGAGCTGACGGCGGCCAATGAACTGGACTTGGCCGCAGGTCGCGCCAATGGTCTTGAGCCTGCCCTGCTTGAGCGCCTGGCACTGACTCCGGCGCGTATCGACGGCATGATCGTCGGTCTGCGTCAGGTGGCGGCCTTGCCGGACCCGGTCGGCGCGATCCGTGACATGAGTTTCCGTCCGTCGGGTATTCAGGTCGGCAAGATGCGCGTGCCGCTGGGCGTGATCGGAATCATCTACGAGTCGCGGCCGAACGTGACCATTGATGCCGCGAGCCTGTGCCTGAAGTCCGGTAACGCGACCATCCTGCGTGGCGGTTCCGAGGCTATTCACTCCAATCGTGCCATCGCCGCCTGCATCCAGCGCGGCCTGGCCGAGGCCGATCTGCCGGCCGCCGTGGTGCAAGTGGTTGAAACCACCGATCGCGCGGCCGTCGGCGCGCTGATCACCATGCCTGAATATGTCGATGTCATCGTGCCGCGCGGCGGCCGTGGCCTGATCGAACGCGTCAGTCGTGATGCCCGGGTACCGGTGATCAAGCACCTGGACGGCATTTGCCACGTTTACGTGAGTGAACACGCCGAGCTGGCCAAGGCCCAGCGCATTGCCTTCAACGCCAAGACTTACCGTTATGGCATCTGCGGTGCCATGGAAACGCTGCTGGTGGATCACACCGTTGCCAAAGATTTCCTGCCAGCGATGGCGGCACAGTTCCGCGAAAAAGGCGTCGAACTGCGCGGTTGCGAGCGTACCCGGGCAATCATCGATGCCGTGGTCGCCACTGAAGAAGACTGGAGCACCGAATACCTGGCGCCAATCCTGTCGATCCGCGTGGTCGACGGGCTGGAGCAGGCCATCGAGCACATCAATCACTACGGTTCCCATCACACCGATTCGATTGTCAGCGAACACCAGGGCGACACCCGGCGTTTCGTGGCTGAAGTCGACTCCTCGTCGGTGATGATCAATACCCCGACATGCTTCGCCGATGGCTTCGAATACGGATTGGGTGCCGAGATCGGCATTTCTACTGATAAGCTGCACGCCCGCGGCCCGGTGGGCCTCGAAGGACTGACCTGCGAGAAGTACATCGTGGTCGGTGACGGGCAGTTGCGCGGACAGGAGCCGGCCTGACTTGGGCGACTTCAACCCGTCAGCCCCGGTCACCGTCAGCGAGCCAGCCCCTCGCCGGATTGGCGTGCTGGGCGGAACGTTCGACCCGGTGCACATCGGCCATTTGCGCGGTGCGCTGGAGGTCGCTGAAACATTGGCGCTCGATGAGCTGCGACTGACACCCAGTGCCAGGCCGCCTCATCGGGACAAGCCGCAGGTGTCGGCAAAAGACCGTCTGGCGATGGTCGAGTGCGCGGTGGCCGGTGTGGCGCCGTTGGTGGTGGACGCCCGCGAATTGCAGCGGGACAAGCCGTCCTACACCATTGATACCCTGGAACTGATGCGCGCCGAACTGGCCGTATCCGACCAGGTTTTTCTGCTTTTGGGCTGGGACGCTTTTTGCGGCCTGCCCACTTGGCACCGCTGGGAAGAGTTGCTCCAGCATTGCCATATCCTGGTGTTGCAACGCCCGGATGCCGACAGCGAACCGCCGGATGCCTTGCGCAACCTGCTGGCAGCGCGCTCGGTGAGCGACCCGCTGGCCCTCAAAGGGCCGAGCGGACAGATTGCATTCGTCTGGCAGACACCGCTCGCGGTATCCGCCACCCAGATCCGTCAACTGCTGGCCAGCGGTAAGTCGGTACGTTTCCTGGTGCCCGACGCGGTCCTGGCCTACATCGATGCGCACGGTCTCTACCGTGCGTCGAACTGAATAGGAGTGCTTCAAGGCACGTGGCAACAACGTGTATCGAAGCCCCGAACATACGAGCAAAACGAGTTTTATATGACGAGCAACAACGAAACCAAAGTAAAACGCAAAGGCACGTTCAAGAGCGCTCCGCTGCCTGAGAAAGTCCTCGCTGCCGAGCCGCCTAAAGGCGACGAGCTGGTCAAGATCGCCGTAGCCGCCCTGGAAGACGTCAAGGCCCAGGACGTGCTGGTGATCGATGTTCGCGACAAGCAGAGCATCACTGACTACATGATCATCGCCACCGGTACCTCCAACCGCCAGATCGGCGCGATGCTGGACAAGGTCCGCGAAGCGGTCAAAGCCCTGGGCATCAAGCCACTGGGTGAAGAAGGCAAGGGCGATAGCGACTGGGTGCTGCTGGACATGGACGACGTGATCGTCCACATGATGACCTCCAACGCCCGTCAGTTCTACGACCTGGAGCGCCTGTGGAAAGGTGCCGAGCAGAGCCGTGCGGCCGATGGCAAGCACCACAGCCCTGAAGTTGGTCACGAGCACTTCAACAAGCTCAACAAAGACCAGGAATAAGGGACCGCTGTGCGACTGCGACTGATCGCCGTCGGTTCACGCATGCCCAAATGGGTGGAAGAAGGCTGGCATGAATATGCCAAGCGTCTTCCGTCCGAGCTGGCGCTGGAACTGGTGGAAATACCGCTCAATACCCGTGGCAAGAACGCCGACGTGGCCCGCTTCATCCGTCAGGAAGGCGAAGCCATGCTGGCAAAGGTCGGGCCGAATGAGCGGATTGTCACTCTCGAAGTCCATGGCAAGCCCTGGAGCACCGAGCAACTGGCGGTCGAGCTCGATCGCTGGCGGCTGGACTCGCGTACGGTCAACTTCATGGTCGGCGGCCCCGAAGGGCTGGCGCCGGAAGTCTGTGCCCGGGCTGACCAGCGCTGGTCGTTGTCGCCGCTGACCTTGCCGCACCCGCTGGTGCGGATTCTGATCGGCGAACAGTTGTACCGTGCCTGGACCGTGTTGTCCGGTCACCCATACCACAAGTAGCTCTGCCCTCATGTCCCAACCGATCCGCATCAAGGACCACGAAAAAGACGCCCGTCTGGTGCGTGGCCGCGTCGTGTTCGGGGCTATTGCAGTGGTGGCGCTGATTGGCGTGCTGATCGCGCGCCTGTATTTCCTGCAGGTAATCCAGTACGAGTATCACTCGACCCTGTCGGAAAACAACCGTGTCCATGTGCAGCCGATTCCACCGACCCGTGGCCTGATTTTCGACCGCAACGGCGTGGTGATTGCCGATAACCGGCCCAGCTTCAGTCTGAGCATGACCCGCGAACGCTCTGGCGATTGGCAGCAAGTGCTCGATGTGATCGTCGAAGTCCTGGAGCTGACGCCCGAGGACCGGGTGATCTTCGAAAAACGCATGCGTCAGGGGCGTCGGCCGTTCGAGCCGGTGCCGATCCTGTTCGAGCTGACTGAAGAGCAGATCGCCCGCATCGCCGTGAACCAGTTCCGCCTGCCGGGCGTGGAAGTGGTCGCGCAACTGGTTCGTCACTATCCCCAGGGCGCGCATTTTGCGCACTCGGTGGGCTACATGGGGCGGATCAACGAGAAAGAGCTGAAGTCTCTGGACCCGGTCAGTTATAGCGGCACCCATCAGATCGGCAAAACCGGCATCGAGCGTTTCTATGAGCCGGAGCTGCATGGCCAGGTGGGTTACGAGGAGGTCGAGACCAACGCTCGGGGCCGTGTATTGCGGGTGCTCAAACGCACCGAACCGGTTTCCGGCAAAGACATTGTCCTGAGCCTCGACATCAAATTGCAGGAAGCCGCCGAAGCCGCGCTCGGCGGTCGTCGTGGCGCGGTGGTGGCCCTGAACCCGAAAACCGGCGAGGTGCTGGCGATGGTCAGTCAGCCGAGCTTCGATCCGAACCTGTTCGTCACCGGCATCAGCTCCAAGGCCTATTCCGAGCTGCGCGACTCCATCGACCGGCCGCTGTTCAACCGCGTGCTGCGCGGTCTGTACCCGCCGGGCTCGACCATCAAGCCTGCCGTGGCGATTGCCGGCCTCGATTCGGGCGTGGTGACGGCCTCGACCCGGGTGTTCGACCCGGGCTACTACATGTTGCCCAACTACGATCACAAGTACCGCAACTGGAACCGCACCGGCGATGGTTTTGTCGACCTCGACACGGCGATCATGCGTTCCAACGACACCTACTTCTATGACCTTGCCCACAAGCTGGGGATCGATCGGTTGTCGTCGTACCTGTCCAAGTTCGGTATCGGTCAGAAGGTTTCCCTGGACATGTTCGAGGAGTCCCCGGGTCTGATGCCGACCCGCGAATGGAAGCGAGCGACCCGCCGCCAGGCATGGTTCCCGGGCGAAACGCTGATTCTCGGGATCGGTCAGGGCTACATGCAGTCGACCCCCCTGCAGCTGGCCCAGGCCACGGCGCTGGTGGCCAACAAAGGCATCTGGAATCGTCCGCACCTGGCCAAGACCATCGAAGGCGAGAAGCCGGTGGATCAGAACCCGATGCCGGACATCATCCTGCGTGATCCATCTGACTGGACCAAGGTCAACCACGGCATGCAGCAGGTGATGCACGGCGCCCGCGGTACGGCACGCAAGGCTGCGATCGGTGCGCAGTACCGCATCGCCGGCAAGAGTGGTACGGCCCAGGTGGTCGCGATCAAGCAGGGCGAGAAGTACGACCGCTCCAAGGTTCAGGAGCGCCATCGCGACCATGCCTTGTTCGTGGGCTTCGCCCCGGCTGACGATCCGCAGATCGTGGTGTCGGTGATGGTCGAGAACGGTGAGTCCGGCTCCGGCGTCGCCGCGCCAGTGGTGCGTCAGATCATGGACGCCTGGTTGCTCGACCAGAACGGCCACCTGAAAGCCGAATACGCCAGCCCTACTAGCGCGGAGGCCACGGCCCGTGATGAATAATTTTGATCGCATGCTCTCCAGTGAGGATGTGATGCGTCGTCGCGCGACGCTGCTGCAACGCATGCACATCGATGGCGTGCTGCTGATTTTGCTGTTGACCCTGGCCGCCGGCAGCCTGTTCGTGCTGTATTCGGCCAGTGGCAAGAGCTGGGATCTGCTGGCCAAGCAGGCCACTTCGTTCGGCATCGGTCTGGTCTCGATGATCGTCATCGCTCAGTTCGAGCCACGCTTCATGGCGCGTTGGGTGCCGGTCGGGTATGTGATCGGTGTGCTGTTGCTGGTGGTGGTGGATGTCATGGGTCACAACGCCATGGGTGCCACGCGCTGGATCAATATCCCCGGTGTCGTGCGCTTCCAGCCCTCGGAGTTCATGAAAATCCTGATGCCGGCAACCATCGCCTGGTATCTGTCCAAGCGCACATTGCCGCCGCAACTCAAGCATGTGGGCATCAGCCTGATGCTGATCGGCGTGCCATTCATTCTGATTGTGCGGCAACCGGACCTCGGCACTTCGCTGCTGATCCTGGCCGGCGGCGCTTTCGTGCTGTTCATGGGGGGGCTGCGCTGGCGCTGGATCCTCAGCGTGCTGGCCGCCGCCGTGCCCGTGGCGATTGCCATGTGGTTCTTCATCATGCACGACTACCAGAAGCAGCGAATCCTGACGTTCCTTGACCCGGAAAGTGATCCGCTCGGTACAGGCTGGAACATCATCCAGTCCAAGGCTGCCATCGGCTCAGGTGGTGTGTTCGGCAAGGGTTGGTTGCTGGGCACCCAGTCGCACCTGGACTTCCTGCCGGAAAGTCATACCGACTTCATCATTGCCGTATTGGGTGAAGAGTTCGGCCTGGTGGGGATCTGCGCGCTGTTGCTGATCTACCTGCTGTTGATCGGCCGTGGCCTGGTGATTACCGCCCAGGCGCAGACATTGTTCGGCAAGTTGCTCGCGGGCAGCTTGACCATGACGTTTTTTGTTTATGTTTTCGTCAACATCGGTATGGTCAGTGGCCTGTTGCCGGTGGTGGGGGTGCCGTTGCCGTTCATTAGCTACGGAGGAACTTCGCTGGTGACGCTGCTGTCAGCGTTTGGGGTTTTGATGTCGATCCATACCCATCGCAAGTGGATCGCGCAGGTTTGAATAAGGTGAAATTTTCAATGCAAGTAATGCGTGGCTGGGCGACTCGATTTGCGCCATGGGTCGGCCTGGTAAGCATCCTTGGCACCGTGCAGGAAGCGTTGGCCGGCGACTACGAGGGCTCGCCCCAGGTGGCCGAATTCGTTGGTGAAATGACCCGCGACTACGGTTTCGCCGGTGAACAGTTGATGGGCGTGTTCCGCGAAGCCGAGCGCAAGCAGTCGATTCTGGACGCCATCTCGAAACCCGCCGAACGGGTCAAGCAGTGGAGCGAATATCGCCCGATGTTCATCACCGATGCGCGCATAGCCCGGGGTGTGGATTTCTGGCGTCAGCACGAAGCGGTGTTGGCCCGCGCCGAGCAGGAATACGGTGTGCCGGCCCAGGTGATTGTCTCGATCATTGGTGTTGAAACCTTTTTCGGCCGCAATACCGGAAATTTCCGGGTGATCGATGCCTTGTCGACCCTGGGTTTCGACTATCCTCCCCGAGCCGAGTTTTTCCGCAAGGAATTGCGTGAGTTCCTGCTGCTGGCCCGTGAAGAGCAGGTCGACCCGTTGACGCTCAAAGGCTCCTACGCCGGCGCAATGGGCTTGCCGCAATTCATGCCGAGCAGTTTCCGCGCCTATGCGGTGGATTTCGACGGTGATGGCCATATCAACATCTGGACCAACCCGGACGACGCCATTGGCAGTGTTGCCAGTTACTTCAAGCGTCATGGCTGGGTCGCCGGCGAACCGGTGGTCAGCCGCGCCGATGTCCGTGGCGATCAGGTCGACGAGGGTCTGACCACAGGAATCGAACCGACGAAAACCGTCGGGGAGTTGCGAGCCCTGGGGTGGTCAAGTCATGATGCGCTGCGCGATGATATGCCGGTTACTGCTTTCCGCCTGGAAGGCGACAATGGCCCCGAGTACTGGATGGGCCTGAAGAATTTTTACGCGATCACGCGTTATAACCGCAGCGTGATGTACGCAATGGCCGTACATCAACTGTCTGAACAGCTGGTCCAAGCACGGGGCGTCAAGTAATGCGGGCATTGCCTATCAATAAACCCCTGAAGCTGATGGCATTCGCCGCGCTGGCAATGCTGGTCGCCAGTTGTTCGACCAGCCGCGCGCCGGCCCAGAAGACCACTACCGCCGTACGCTCGACGCCGGGGCTGGACATCAACCGTGCCCACAAGGATGGCGCACCTTGGTGGGATGTCGATGTTTCGCGCATCCCGGACGCCACGCCGACCCTGCACACCGGCCCGTACAAGGCCAGTCCGTACTCGGTATTGGGCAAGACCTATTTCCCGCTGCAAGAATCCAAGACCTACGTGCAGTCGGGCACGGCGTCCTGGTACGGCACCAAGTTCCACGGCCAGAACACGGCCAACGGCGAGGTGTATGACCTGTACGGCATGAGTGCCGCACACAAGACATTACCGCTGCCGAGTTACGTCCGGGTGACCAACCTGGACAACAACAAGAGCGTGATCCTGCGAGTCAACGACCGCGGGCCGTTCTATTCGGACCGGATTATCGACTTGTCCTACGCCGCCGCCAAGAAACTCGGTTATGCCGAAATCGGCACCGCGCGGGTCAAGGTCGAAGGCATCGATCCCCAGGCATATTGGGCGGCTAAAGGCCGTCCGGCGCCTTTGATGCTCAACGAGCCGCAAGTCGCGCAGAATAGCGCCCCGGTGATCACGGCTTCGGCCGGCACCGTCGAGCAATGGACTCCGCCGCCGCAGCAACACGCTGCCGCGGTAGTGCCAGTGCAGCTCGATGCAAAAAAAAACGCTTCTGTACCAGCCTCTGGCCAGTATCTGCAGGTGGGCGCGTTCGCCAACCCGGACGCTGCAGAACTCCTGAGATCGAAGCTCAGCGGGATGGTGAGCGCTCCGGTGTTCATCAGCTCGATCGTGCGCAATCAGCAGACCCTGCATCGGGTTCGCCTGGGCCCGATCGGATCGCCGGGTGAGATCCAGCAGGTGCAGAACAGCGTGCGCCTGGCCAATCTCGGTTCGCCGAGTGTTGTGACCGAGTAAGCCACGAAGTAATACGTAGAGCTTGATTGACGGTTCGTCTGCGGTATTGGGGGGCGAACCAGGTTGTTGACTCGTTGAAGAACAAAAGCCCGGCAAGGGTGACTGAGTGAACAGCTGAACACGCGATGACTCGTTAGAAAGTCATTTGATTAGTTTTGCCTTCGGGCAGTTTCCATTAGCGATTTCGAGAGACGGATGAACATCACCACCTTTGCCAAACGCCTGTTCCTGCTAGTCCCGCTGCTTCTCTCACCTGCCGCCTTCGCGGTCGAGATGATGCCGTCGCCACCGCAACTGGCCGCCAAGGCCTACGTGCTCATGGACGCCAGCAGCGGCAACGTGCTGGTCGAAAACAATGGTGACCAGCGTCTGCCACCGGCCAGCCTGACCAAGCTGATGACCGCGTACATCGCGACCCTGGAAATCCGTCGTGGCCAGATCGGCGAAAACGATCCGGTGACCGTCAGCGAGAACGCCTGGCGTACCGGCGGTTCGCGGATGTTCATCAAGGTCGGCTCGCAGGTGACTGTCAGCGACCTGCTGCACGGCATCATCATCCAGTCGGGCAACGACGCCAGTGTTGCGCTCTCCGAGCACATCGCCGGCAGCGAAGACGCATTCGCCGACATGATGAACAAAACCGTCGGCGACCTGGGCATGACCAATAGCCACTTCATGAACCCGACCGGTCTGCCGAACCCCGAGCACTATTCGTCGGCTCACGACATGGCCGTGCTGGCTCGCGCGATCATCCACGAAGACCCGGCTCACTACGCGATCTACTCGCAGAAAGAGTTCTTCTGGAACGGCATCAAGCAACCTAACCGCAACCTGCTGCTGTGGCGCGACAAGACCGTCGACGGTCTGAAAACCGGTCACACCGACGAAGCGGGCTACTGCATGGTGTCCTCGGCTGTACGTGATGGCATGCGCCTGATCGCCGTGGTATTCGGTACCAACAGCGAAGTGGCTCGCGCCGCCGAGACCCAGAAGCTGCTGACCTACGGTTTCCGCTTCTTCGAAACCCAGACCTTCTATCAGAAAGGCGCCGAGCTGGCTCAGGCTCCTGTCTGGAAAGGCGCCACCAACCAGGTCAAGGCCGGCCTGGCTGAAGACCTGACCATGACCCTGCCGAAAGGCCAGCTGAAAAAGCTCGCTGCCAGCATGACCATGAACCCGCAACTGGTTGCGCCAATCGCCAAGGGCGACGTGATCGGCAAGGTCGAAGTCAAACTGGACGACAAGGTGGTGCACAGCGCCGACCTGATCGCTCTGGACGGCGTCGAAGAGGGTGGTATCTTCCGTCGCATGTGGGATAGCATCCGTCTATTCTTCTACGGCTTGTTCAACTGATAGTGTGCTCCTGCAAGGCCCCGTGCTGATCCGGCGTGGGGCTTTGCCGTCGCCACGGCTTACGCTTACGAGGCCGTTACGCCATGACCGATACCGAAGTAAAGGCGCCAAAGATCGAGTTCCCTGCCAATGATTACCCGGTTAAGGTGATCAGCGACACCGGTGTGGGCAACAAGGACAGGATCATCGACATCGTCCGCAAGCACGCCAAGATCAACGATGAGCGTGTTGACGAGCGCCAGAGCAGCAACGGCAAATACACCACCATTCAGTTGCACATCGTCGCGACCGACCAGGATCAGCTGTACAACATCAACAGCGAACTGCGGGCTACCGGTTTCGTGCACATGGTGCTGTGATGTCCGGCACGCTGGGCTTTCGCGAGCTCGGCCAGATAGCTTATGAGCCGGTCTGGCATGCCATGCAACGCTTCACCAACGAACGCGGCAGCGATGCTCCCGACGAGATCTGGCTGGTCGAACACCCGCCGGTCTTCACCCAGGGGCAGGCTGGCAAGGCCGAACACTTGTTGTTGCCGGGCGATATTCCGGTGGTGCAGGTCGATCGCGGTGGTCAGGTGACTTACCACGGCCCAGGCCAACTGGTGGCCTACCTGCTGCTGGACGTACGCAAGCTCGGTTTTGGCGTGCGCGATCTGGTCACCCGGATGGAGCAGTGCCTGATCGAGCTGTTGGCCAGTTACGGCGTGATCGCCGCAGCCAAGCCCGATGCACCGGGTGTCTATGTCGACGGGGCGAAAATCGCCTCCCTGGGTCTACGGATCCGCCATGGTTGTTCCTTTCATGGCCTGGCCTTGAACGTGGACATGAACCTGGAACCGTTTCGACGGATTAATCCCTGCGGTTACGCCGGGCTGGCGATGACCCAGCTGAGCGATCACGCAGGATCGATTGAATTTGCCGAGGTAAGTGCCCGGCTGCGCGCGCAGCTCGTCAAACACCTCGACTATGCTGAGCAGACGACCCTGACGGGCGGAATCGACTGATATGACTACTGATGCAGTGCAAACCATGATCCCGACGCTTGATGTCACCGAGCGCCCGGCCCCGCGTCCCAAGGTTGAAGCCGGCGTCAAGCTGCGCGGCGCCGAGAAGGTTGCACGCATCCCGGTGAAGATCATTCCGACCACCGAACTGCCGAAGAAACCAGACTGGATTCGCGTACGCATCCCGGTTTCGCCGGAAGTCGACCGCATCAAGGCCCTGCTGCGCAAACACAAGCTGCACAGCGTGTGTGAAGAAGCGTCCTGCCCGAACCTGGGCGAATGCTTCTCCGGTGGCACCGCGACCTTCATGATCATGGGTGACATCTGCACCCGTCGTTGCCCGTTCTGCGACGTCGGCCACGGCCGTCCGAAGCCACTGGACGTCAACGAACCGGAAAGCCTGGCCATTGCCATCGCCGACTTGAAACTTAAATACGTGGTGATCACCTCGGTGGACCGCGATGACCTGCGTGACGGTGGTGCCCAGCACTTCGCCGACTGCATCCGCGAAATCCGCAAGCTGTCACCGAACGTACAGCTCGAAACCCTGGTCCCGGACTACCGTGGCCGCATGGACATTGCGCTGCAAATCACTGCCGCCGAGCCGCCAGATGTGTTCAACCACAACCTGGAAACCGTGCCGCGCCTGTACAAGGCTGCGCGCCCGGGTTCGGACTACCAGTGGTCACTGACCCTGCTGCAACGCTTCAAGCAGATGATGCCGCACATTCCGACCAAGTCCGGCCTGATGCTGGGTCTGGGCGAGACCGACGAAGAAGTCATCGAAGTCATGAAGCGCATGCGCGAGCACGACATCGACATGCTGACCCTCGGCCAGTACCTGCAACCGTCTCGCAGCCACTTGCCGGTGCAGCGCTTCGTGCACCCGGACACCTTCGCCTGGTTCGCCGAGGAAGGTTACAAGATGGGCTTCAAGAACGTCGCTTCCGGTCCACTGGTACGCTCCTCGTACCACGCCGACGAGCAGGCCAAGCTGGTCAAGGCCGAGCTGATGTCGTCCTGATCTGCACAAAGAAATGAAAAACGCCCGCATGGTATCCAGCCTTGCGGGCGTTTTTTTGCCTGGCCTACGGCACTGGCCGCTTTTTCCCGCAACCTTCGGGGCGACTGACCCTCTTCAGTTTGTCCCTGTTCCTGACTACTGTGTGCTGACGTGTTCACGCTGGGAGATTCACGGATGACCGCTCGACCGACCCACACCCTTTGCCCTCATGCTCCCGTCCCGGCACTGCCGTCGGAAGGCAAGATCGGCGTTATCGCGCCCGCCGGTCCCGCGTCGCTGGACACCGACAAGGCGGTGCAATGGATGCGTGCCCGGGGTTATTCACTGAAAGTGTTTCCCGGTGTCTACGAGAAAGATGGCTACCTGGCCGGCAGCGATGACGTGCGGCTCAATGACCTGCACGCAGCGTTCGCGGATCGTGAAGTCGATGCCATCATCTGTCTGCGCGGTGGTTACGGCACGCCGCGGCTGCTTGATCGCATCGATTTCCAACTGCTGCGCGACAACGCCAAGCCATTCATCGGCTACAGCGACATCACTGCCGTGCATTTGGCGATCAGTCGCTATGCCGGCTTCGTGACATTTCATGGTCCGCTGCTCAATGCCGACCTCCTGGGTGACAAGCAAATACCTACGGAGTCCTCCTTCTTCAACATGCTGAGAGGGCAGGTGAGGGCAGGCACAGTGCTGGCGCATCCAGTGGCCTACCCGTTGACCACAATCGAGCCGGGCGTGGCCCATGGACGCTTGCTGGGGGGCAATCTGGCCATGATTGCCGCAACCATGGGCACGCCTTACGAAATTGACGCCGAGGGCGTCATTCTGTTGATCGAGGACATCAACGAGCCGCTGTATCGCATTGACCGGTTGCTGACTCAACTGCGATTGGCAGGCACGTTGCACAAGCTGCGGGGTGTGCTGGTCGGGGATGTGGCGGGGGTGGAGGTAGCTGCGCTGGAGAGATTGCTCAAGCAGACCTTCGCGCCATTGAAGATTCCGGTGCTGTCCGGGTGGCGCAGTGGGCACTGCGATCCGAACCTGACGTTGCCGATGGGGGCGCTGGTCAGGCTGGATGCGGGGAATCAGGAATTGACACTGGAGCAGGATGTGGTGGTCAGGCAGTAGATTTTCAGTGCCTGACTGTCAGTCTTCGCGAGCAAGCCCGCTCCCGCATTGATTTTGTGCCGTTCACAGAACCAGTGTGGGAGCGGGCTTGCTCGCGAAGCTTTTAGCGGTTACGCAACCCTTCCAGCAATTTGTGCGTCGGATAGCCATCCGCCGGCCAGCCAAACGACTGCTGGGCGCTGCGGATTGCCTTGCGGGTGTTGGCGCCGATGATGCCGTCGGCCGTGCCGGCGTCATAGTTTTGCGCACTCAACAGGTTTTGCAGTTCGATCCGTTCAGTACGGCTCAGAGGCAGGTCATCCTTTGGCCATGAGCCGCTGATCAAGCCCGCGCCATTGAAGCGTTCGGACAGCAGGCTCACCCCCAGGGCGTAAGACGACGAGTTGTTGTACTTGAGGATTGCCCGGAAATTATCGAGCACCAGGAACGCCGGGCCACGGTAGCCGGCTGGCAACAACAGGGCCGCGGACAATTGCTCGGAACCGGCCGGGACCTGACCATCGTTGGGCAGGGTAATGCCTAGTTGCCGCCATTCGGCGACGCTCTTGCGAATCGTGCCGTCGGCCAGCAGGTAGTTGAACCCGCTCGGCAGCTGGACTTCAAAGCCCCATGGCTGGCCTCTCTGCCAGCCCGAGCTTTGCAGGTAATGCGCGGTCGAGGCCAGGGCATCGGCCGAGCTACCCCAGATATCGCGACGCCCGTCACCATCGAAGTCCACCGCATGGGTGTTGTAGGTGGTTGGGATGAACTGTGTCTGGCCCATGGCGCCGGCCCAGGATCCGAGCATCTTCTCGGGCTCGATATCGCCTTGTTGCAGGATCTGCAGGGCGGCAATCAATTGCGCGTGGGCGAAACCGGGACGACGACCTTCGTAGGCCAGGGTGGCCAGTGAGTTGATCACTGACTTGCTGCCCTGGAACTGGCCAAAGTTGCTTTCCATACCCCACACGGCCACCAGGGCCTGACGATCAACACCGTAACGCTGCTCGATGCTTTGCAGGACGTCAGCGTACTGGTCGATCAGCGACTGGCCTTTGCGTACCCGCAGCGGCGACAGGGCGCCATCAAGGTATTCCCACACCGGTTTTGCGAATTCCGGTTGGCTGCGATCGGCACGAATCACACTGGGGTCGAAGCTGACATTGGCGAAAGCGCGATCAAACAGATCGGCGCGAATACCGGCGGCCAAGGCATCCTTGCGGAAACCCGCCTGCCATTCGGCAAAGGTCTGGGTTGGCTGGATGTCGAGGTTCTCACCCGTCGGAACCACAGGCGGAACAACCGCCGGGGCGGTGGCGACAGGCAGCGTCTGAAGCGGCTGAGCGTCGGCTGCGGTCGGTTTTTCCGCACAGGCGACAAGCAAAACAAGGCTGGAGGCAGCGATCAATTGGCGCAGGTGCCAACGACGGGGAAGACAAAAGGGCATGCACGGGTCCAGGAAAAACGAATCAGGTACAGACCTTAACATGTCGAAGGGGTGTTCTGCTTTACGCAGCCAGAAAGTAAGAAGCCTCCCAGTTGTCAGACTGGAAGGCTTCGCGGCGGTAACTGCCTTTGCCCTTGGCCGGGCGTTCCTGGCGGCTGCGGAACAATGGCTGGGCGATGATGGATTTGGCCTTGTTGGGGCCATGCTTCGATGGCTTTTTGCTCATGGTGATGCCTCGCAGGGGAGTGGTTTTTGCGGGGCAAATCATCGGCCGAAGTTGGGGGGATGTCTAGTCCCTACATTGTGTAGGATCTTTCATTGATCTTGATAGCGATGTGGTTTCTGTGGCGAGGGGGCTTGCCCCCGTTCGGCGGCGAAGCGTCGTAAAATCGATATACGCGGTTTGTCTGAAATACCGTGTGTATCGATTATGGGGGGCGCTTCGCGCCCCAACGGGGGCAAGCCCCCTCGCCACAGGAAGCCTTACTCGGCAGGTAACGACAATCTTTGCCCCGCCATCAACAGCGTCAACCGGCTCAGGCTCATCCACGGCGAACCCGCCGCCTGGCCCTTGATCTGCGCGTCGATGCGTTGCGCTTCCAGCAGCAGTTGCGCCCAGCGTTGTGCCGAGTAGCGTTGCAGGGCTTTGCTCATCAACGGTTTACGTTTGTCCCAGACCGGGGGTTTGGCCTGGCTGAAGGCTTTGTCCAGCGGCGTCCCCTGGCTGTATTGCAGCGAAATATTGGCCAGCAGGCGCAGCTCCCGGGCCAGGGCCCAGAGAATCACCGGCGGCTCGACGCCTTCACCGCGCAAGCCTTCGAGCATGCGCAGCGCGTGGGCCGCTTCACCATTGAGCACGGCATCGGTCAGGCCAAACACGTCGAAGCGCGCACTGTCGGCCACCGCCGCCTGCACGGTTTCAACGGTGATCTGACCGCCTTCGGCCATCAGTTTGAGCTTTTCGATTTCCTGGGCGGCGGCCAGCAAGTTGCCCTCGACCCGTGCAGCGATCAGTTCAACGGCATCCTGGCTGGCGGAAAGACCGGCCTGGGACAGGCGTTGGCGGATCCAGCTGGGCAACTGGCCAACATCGACCGGCCAGATCTGCACGAACTGGGTCTGCTGTCCTTCGACCAGCGCCTTGCCCCACTTGGTTTTCTGCGCGCTGCCGTCGAGTTTCGGCAAGCTGACAAGCAGCACGGTGTCTTCGGCCGGGCGCGAGCAATATTCGATAAGCGCGGCGGCACCTTTGTCGCCGGGTTTGCCGGAAGGCAGGCGCAGCTCCAGCAGGCGCTTTTCAGCGAACAGCGACATGCTGGCACCGGCTTGCAGCAACGTCCCCCAGTCGAAACTGGCGTCGGCGGCAAACACCTGGCGCTCATCGAATCCCTGCTGACGGGCGGCGGCGCGAACAGCGTCGGCCGCTTCCTGGCACAACAACGGGTCATCACCGCTGATGATATAGACCGGCGCGAGGGCACCTTGCAGGTGTTTGGCGAGTTGGGCGGGGGCGAGCTTCATAAGAGAGGGCAAACGGGGCGCCCGGGCGCCCCGTAAGTCTTACTGCTGCGGCAGTTCGACAGGCGACTGGCGCGGGGTTTCCGCTTCAGCCTTTTGTGCCGCTTCCAGTGCCTCGGCGTCAGCCTTGGCCCTGGCTTCGGCAGTCTGCTGCAACTGATCCAACTGGGCCGGGCTCAGTTGTTCCAGGCGCAGCATCATGCGTTGAACCATCTCGCGGCGGCCTTCTTCCCGGGCGGTGGCGGCTTCCTGGTCAGAGCCCACCAGGTTGTTGCCGTCGTGCATATAGATTTTCTGCACTTCAAGCTTGTCGCTCAGCAGTGGCAGATCGCCGCGACCACGGATGTCGTAGTTCAGCACGGTGGTGATCTGGTACTCGCCAGCACGACCGGCACCTGCGTAGCTGATGATGCGCTGGTTTTCCTGTTCATTGGTCAGGATCAGCTTGTAAGGCGCACCGGTATAGACCTTGACGCCGCTGCCTTCCAGGACCTGGCGCAGTTGGGTCACGGTTGGACCGTAGGCGTTACGGGCGCTCAGGTCGAGTTCCTTGATCGCCAGTTCGTTGGTGCCGGTGCCACGCAGCTGGAAACCGCAGGCGCTCAGCAGAACCGCGAGGCCCATCACCAGCAGATTGCGTTTGATCATCTTGTTGCTCCCCTTGAAACCATGTGGGCCGATCAAGCGGCCCGAAAGGTTTTATTCGGCGCCAGGCTCACCTGGCGCCTGATCCAATTAGCTGGCGACGATATTGACCAGTTTCCCGGGCACTACGATCACTTTACGAATGGTCAGACCGTCGACGAAACGCAGTACGTTTTCGTTGGCTCGGGCGGCGGCTTCGACTTCTTCGCGACTGGCGCTGGCCGGCATTTCGATCTGGCCACGCAGCTTGCCGTTGACCTGGATGACGAGCGTAAGGCTGTCCTGCACCAGTGCGCTGTCGTCCTGCACCGGCCAAGTGGCGTCGATCACTGGATCAGCGTGACCCAGTTGATTCCACAGCTCATGGCTGATGTGCGGCGTGATCGGAGCCAGCAGCAGAGTCACGGTTTCCAGGCCTTCGTGAATCAATGCGCGATCCTGTTCGGTGGCTTGCGCGGCTTTTTCCAGCACGTTCATCAACGTCATCACCTGGGCGATGGCAGTATTGAACTTGTGGTTCTGGCCGACATCCTGGCTGGCCTGCTTGATGGCCAGGTGGATCGAGCGGCGAACGGCTTTCTGCTCGTCGTTCAGGCCGGCTACGTCCAGTTTGCCCGGCAGGCCTTGAGTGACGTGTGCTTGGGCCAGGCGCCAGACGCGCTTGAGGAAACGGTGCGAACCTTCGACGCCGGAGTCGGACCATTCAGCGCTCATGTCAGGTGGCGAGGCGAACATCATGAACAGGCGGCAGGTGTCTGCGCCGAACTGATCGATCATCGACTGTGGGTCGACGCCGTTGTTCTTCGACTTGGCCATCTTCTCGGTGCCGCCGATTTCCACCGGCAGGCCGTCGGATTTCAATTTGGCGCTGATGACCTTGGCCTTGCTGTCACGCTCAAGCTCGACGTCCGCCGGGTTGAACCAGGTGTAGGCACCATTGGCTTCGCGGCGATAGTAAGTCTCGGCGATCACCATGCCCTGGGTCAGCAGGTTCTTGAACGGCTCGTTGGAGCTCACCAGGCCTTCGTCGCGCATCAGCTTGTGGAAGAAGCGCGCGTAGAGCAGGTGCAGGATCGCGTGTTCGATACCACCGATGTACTGATCCACCGGCAACCAGTGATCGGCTGCCGATTTTTCTACCAGGCCGCCTTCAAAGTGCGGCGAGGCGTAACGGGCGTAGTACCACGAGGACTCGACGAAGGTGTCCATGGTGTCGGTTTCACGCTTGGCAGGCGCGCCGCATTTCGGGCAGCTGCACTCGTAGAACTCGGGCATGCGCGCCAACGGCGAGCCGGCACCGTCGGGTACGACGTCTTCCGGCAGCACGACTGGCAGTTGATCTTCCGGTACCGGTACGTCACCGCAAGTGTTGCAGTGAATGATCGGGATCGGGCAGCCCCAGTAGCGTTGACGGCTGATGCCCCAGTCGCGCAGGCGGAACTGGGTGCGCGAGGCGCCGAGTTCTTTCTTGATCAACGCAACTTCGATGGCGTCGAAGGCGCCCGCGAAGTCGAGGCCATCGAACTCACCGGAGTTGATCAGCGTGCCGTGCTCGCCGTAGGCGTCTTGCCATGGCGTCGGGTTGGTGTCGCCGGAGCTGGTGCGCACCACCGATTTGACCGGCAGGTTGTACTTGTGGGCGAATTCGAAATCGCGCTCGTCGTGGGCCGGAACCGCCATCACCGCGCCGTCGCCGTAGTGCATCAGCACATAGTTGGCGACCCATACCGGCAGTTTTTCGCCGGTCAGCGGGTGCTCGACGAACAGGCCGGTCGGCAGGCCTTTTTTCTCCTGGGTGGCGACGTCGGCTTCAGCCACGCTCCCGCCCTTGCATTCGGCGATGAACGCTTGCAGCTCAGGGTTGTTCTGCGCCGCCAGGGTGGCCAGGTGATGCTCGGCGGCCACGGCGACGTAGGTAGCGCCCATCAGGGTGTCCGGACGGGTGGTGAAGACTTTCAGTGTGCCGGTTTCGCCGATGGAGTCGACGTTGTACGGGAACTGTACTTCCATGCCGCGGGATTTGCCGATCCAGTTGCGCTGCATGGTCTTGACCTGTTCAGGCCAGCCAGTCAGTTCGTCGAGGCTCTCCAGCAGTTCATCCGCGTAGGCGGTGATCTTGAAGTAGTACATCGGGATTTCGCGCTTTTCGATCAGCGCGCCGGAACGCCAGCCACGGCCGTCGATCACTTGCTCGTTGGCCAGGACGGTCTGGTCGACCGGGTCCCAGTTCACGGTGCCGCTTTTTTTGTAGATCACGCCTTTTTCGAACAGGCGGGTGAACAGCCATTGTTCCCAGCGGTAGTAATCGGGCTTGCAGGTGGTCACTTCGCGCGACCAGTCCACTGCCAGTCCCAGGCTGCGCAGCTGGGATTTCATGTAGGCGATGTTTTCGTAGGTCCACTTGGCGGGCGCTACGTTGTTCTTCATCGCGGCGTTTTCCGCCGGCATGCCGAAGGCGTCCCAACCCATGGGTTGCAGAACGTTCTTGCCTTGCATGCGCTGGTAGCGGGAGATCACGTCGCCGATGGTGTAGTTGCGCACGTGCCCCATGTGTAGCTTGCCGCTGGGGTAAGGGAACATCGACAGGCAGTAGTAAGTCTCCTTGCCTGGCTGTTCACTGACTTCAAAGGACTTTTGCTCGTCCCAGAACGACTGGGCGGCGGCTTCGATTTCACGGGGCTGATATTGTTCGTGCATGGCTACTTTTGAACTGAATAGGGGTGGCCTAATCCTCTTCAATGCAACGCTGGACGCGGATCACGCCATATTGGCGTTTTCGATGCCCAGCCGAGCTGGAAGTGGAGTTACAGGAAGCGCCGTAGCATACATGACCGCGCTCTACCGAGGGAAACCCTGATTACTGCCGCGCGTCCTGCAAAAACCGCTGCGAGGGCCGTTGGTCGCGGCGTTCAGCCGGTTTGTTCATGGAAGCTAAGCTCTAACTGGGGAGTAGGTCTTATCTTCCAATGAGGTGAGGGATGGTTGAGTCACAGCAAAAAGCTACAAAACCGGAGCTGTACGAAAGGCTGATCGATCGTTTGGCCTTGGCCCTGGACGCGGCAAAAACCGCTAGCCGGTTGCGCGACGAACGCCCTCTGGAGCTGGAACTGCGTGGCCTGAGCTCCGCAGAGTTTGCACTGGTCAAGGCGTATCTGGATCGCAGTGAGCGTGAGACACACGGATGCTTGTCAGAAGCGGTAAAGCAACTCGACGCACCACGTTCGGCCAAGATCATCTGGCTCAAGGACAAGGTTCCCGGCAGAGACGCGGTAAAGGTCCGGTCTTTGCAGTTCAAATAGGGCGCCGAGCCATGCTCCATGCATTTTTGAAGCATAGTCCTTCCGTATTGATTGTCGCATCACGCCAACCCACTTAGGCTTCGGGCATCTCCGGGAGATGCTCGATGCCATTTCGTTACTTCGTAAAACAACTACTTTTGCCACCCGGCATTCTATTGCTGCTGCTTTTGCTTGCCTGGTGGTTGCGCCGCTCAAGGCCAAGGCTTGCCGGCGCGTGCTTTGCGCTGGGCCTGGGTGGATTCTGGCTGATGAGCCTGCCGGTGGTGGTGCAGTGGGGGGCAGGCCTGCTCGAGCGGGAGCCACCGTTGGCACGCGATGAATGGGCAATCCTGGGGCAGCGGGCAGACGCCATTGTTGTCCTCGGCTCCGGGCGCGAGCGCGGTGATGTGGCCTGGGGGAGCGACCAGCCCACGGGTGTCGGTCTGGAACGCCAGCGCTATGCCGCGCGGCTGGCGAAGGCTTCCGGCCTGCCGGTACTGACCAGCGGCGGCTTGCATTACGGTACGCCGCCCAGCGAGGCGCAGATGATGGCGGACTCCTTGCGTGACGATTTTGGTGTGAGCGTGCGCTGGCAGGAGGGGCGTAGCCGCACGACCTGGGAGAATGCACAGTTCAGCGCCGAGGTGTTGCAGCCGCAGGGCATCAAGCGTGTGGTGCTCGTGACTCAGGCCTGGCATATGCCACGAGCGACCTGGAGTTTCCGCAAGGCCGGCTTTGAGGTGGTGCCGGCACCGGTAGGATTTCTGGGTGGCGACAACGCGCGGCCACTGGGTGGCTGGATGCCGGAGTTCAAGGCGATCTGGCAGAACGGGCAATTGATGAACGAGGCGGTGGGGCAGGTCGGTTATTCGTTGTTCTACTGAAGTAATGTCTGTGCTGATTGATGGGGTGCCTGTGATGCCGCCTTCGCGAGCAAGCCCGCTCCCACACTGGAACTAAGTCGGTCACTGTATTTGTGTACGACGCCGATCAAATGTGGGAGCGGGCTTGCTCGCGAAGCTTTTAAACGGTCTTGGCCATCCGGCTCGCAATCAGCGCCCAGCCAAACAACAACACGCAGAGAATGAGCAATGGCCACGAACGCCATTCCAGGTACGGCGTCAGGTTGTGCATTGGCACCACTTCGCCATACAGGATGCCGCGCTCGAACTGCGGGATCTGATCGGTAATCTGACCGAACGGGTTGATCAGGCCGGATACGCCGTTGTTGGTGGCGCGGATCATCCAGCGGCCGGCTTCCAGCGCGCGCATCTGCGCCATCTGCAGGTGTTGCAGCGGCCCGATGGAGGTGCCGAACCAGGTGTCGTTGCTGATGGTCAGCAGCAGATCGCTGCGGGCGGCAAGGCTGGCGGCGAACTCCGGATAAACCACTTCATAGCAGATGAACGGCGCGATCTGATAACCCTTGGCTTGCAACAACGGCTGGTCGGCCGGGCCGCGAGCGAAGTCCGACATTGGCAGGTCGAAGAAGGCGATCAGTCCGCGCAGCATGTCCTGCAAGGGGACATATTCACCAAACGGCACCAGTTTTTGCTTCAGGTAAGTGCCGTCGCCTTCACCGGTAACGGTGATGCCGTTGAAGAAGCGCTTCTCGTGGCGTACCTCCATGCGCACCGGGACGCCGGTTATGAAGGCCGATTTACGCTCGGCCGCGAAGTTACCCATCATGCTCAGGTAGCCCTCGGCAGACTCCTTCAGCACTGGAATCGCCGTTTCCGGCCAGATCAGGAGGTCGGCGCGCTTTGAGCTGAAGCTCATGTCGCGGTACAGCGCCAGTTGTGCGTTGAGCTGCGCCGGGTCCCATTTCATACTTTGTTCGACGTTGCCCTGGATGGCGGCAACGCTCAATGGCGGGCCCGACGGGCTGGTCCAGGCATGGTGCTTGAGTGCCATGCCGGCCAGCCATGGGCCGACCAGCAGCAATGCGCCAGCAGCAATAAAGCCTTTGTGCCCCGTGCGAACCAGGCGCAAACCGTTGTAGATCAACGCAGCTGTCAGGGCCAGGGTGAAGGAAATCAGCCACATTCCGCCAAGGGGGGCGAGCCCGGCCAGCGGGCCATCGAGCTGGCTGTAACCGGAGTACAGCCACGGGAAACCCGTCAGGAACCAGCCACGGAATGCTTCCTGGCCGACCCATAGCGCCGCGAAGGCCAGGGCATCGGCCAGCGGCGCCTCATTGCGGCGCAGCCAGCGCGCCCAAATCCAGGCAGGCAGGGCAAAGAACCAGGCAATCGCCGCCGTGAAGAGCAGCATCAGGAAACCGGCCAGCAATACCGAAGCACCGCCGAAGTGGTGAATGCTGTAGTAGATCCAGCTGGTACCGGCACCGAACAGGCCGAACCCGAAACACCAGCCGCGACCCAGCGCCTGACGTGGGCTCAGCTCACGCAAACCGGCATAGAACAGGCCGACGGCGAGCAGTGCCAGTGGCCAGATATCGAACGGCGCCAGGGCCAGGGTGGTGATTGCACCGGCCGCCACGGCCAGCAGGTTACCGGGCCAGCCGGGGCGGGTTGTCCAGCGCATTTCAATCCTTAGCGAGCAATGGGCGTCAGGCGAAGCAAGTGAATCCGACGGCTGTCGGCGTTCAGGATGCGGAAACGGTACGGGCCGATCTCAGTGATTTCGTTGCGTTTGGGCAAGTGCCCGAACGCGCTCATCACCAGGCCGCCGACGGTGTCGAACTCATCGTCAGAGAACTCGCTGTCGAAAAATTCGTTGAAGTTCTCGATCGGCGTCAGCGCCTTGATCAGGAAATCACCGCTGGGCAGCGGCTTGATGTAGCTGTCTTCTTCGACGTCGTGTTCGTCTTCGATGTCGCCGACGATTTGTTCCAGCACGTCTTCGATGGTCACCAAACCGGCCACGCCGCCGTATTCGTCGATGACGATGGCCATGTGGTTGTGGTTGGCGCGGAATTCGCGCAGCAGCACGTTAAGGCGCTTGGATTCCGGTACGAATGTAGCCGGACGCAGCAGGTCCTTGATGTTGAAGCTGTCGCCGTTCTCCTTGAGGATCAACGGTAGCAAGTCCTTGGCCAGCAACACGCCCATCACGTCATCGTGGCTTTCGCCGATCACCGGATAGCGGGAGTGGGCCGAGTCGACCACGGCAGGCAGGAACTCGCGAGGTGTCTGGTTCGCCTTGATGCTGACCATTTGCGAGCGCGGGACCATGATGTCCCGGACCTGCAAGTCAGCCACCTGGATGGCGCCTTCGACGATGGCCAGCGCTTCGCTGTCCAGCAGTTTGTTCTGGTGTGCATCGCGCAGCAGCTCCAGCAGCTCCTGGCGGTTTTTCGGCTCGTGGGCAAAAGCCTGGGTGAGCTTACCCAGCCAAGACTTCTGCCCGTTGCTCGATCGATCTTCGCTCATAGCGATTACTCTGAATCCTTTGTTGTTTCGGTGGGGGATAAATCGGTTTCGTCGTCCGCGTACGGATCGGGAAAGCCCAGTTCTGCAAGCAACGTTCGTTCCAGTGCTTCCATCTCTTCGGCTTCGTCATCATCAATATGGTCGTAACCAAGCAGATGCAAGCAGCCGTGAATCACCAGGTGCGCCCAATGGGCCTTGAGTTCCTTGCCCTGTTCAGCGGCTTCGCGCTCGACCACGGCCACGCAGATCACCAGATCGCCCAGCAGCGGGATGTCGAGGAACTCATCCGGCACATCGGCCGGGAATGACAAGACGTTAGTTGCGTAATCCTTTTGCCGCCAGGTGTGGTTCAGCTCGCGTCCTTCGGCTTCGTCGACCAGACGAATGGTCATCTCCGAATCGGCGGTGCGTTGGCGTAAAGCCAGTTCGCACCACTGGCGGAACTCGGCTTCGCTGGGGGCGGGGGCTTGGGTGGCGATTTGCAGGTCAAGCTCAAGCATCGCGGCGGCTATCCTTGGCGGCTGCATCATCGGCCGCTTTGGTTTCGAAGCGCTCGTAGGCTTCAACGATGCGCTGCACCAACGGATGGCGCACGACGTCCTTGGGCTGGAAGTGCGTGAAGCTGATACCCGGCACATCCTTGAGCACTTCGATCACATGGTGCAGGCCGGACTTGGTGCCGCGTGGCAGGTCAACCTGGGTGATGTCCCCGGTGATGACGGCCGTGGAACCGAAGCCGATCCGGGTCAGGAACATCTTCATCTGCTCGACCGTGGTGTTCTGGCTTTCGTCGAGAATGATGAAGCTGTTGTTCAGCGTGCGGCCACGCATGTAGGCCAGTGGCGCGACTTCGATCACCTGGCGCTCGATCAGCTTGGCAACGTATTCGAAGCCGAGCATTTCGTAGAGTGCGTCGTAGAGCGGGCGCAGATACGGGTCGATCTTTTGCGACAGGTCGCCAGGCAGGAAGCCGAGTTTTTCACCCGCTTCGACGGCCGGACGCACCAGCAGGATGCGACGGATCTGCTCGCGCTCCAGTGCATCCACCGCGCAGGCCACGGCCAGATAGGTCTTGCCGGTACCGGCCGGGCCGATGCCGAAGTTGATGTCGTTTCCGAGGATTTCCTTCACGTAGCGCAGCTGATTCAAGCCGCGGGGGCGAATCATGCCTTTCTTGGTGCGCAGGGCGACGGAGGCTTCGGCGGGGGAGTGGTTGTCCAACTGCTCGACGGCCGATTCCTGCAGGAACAGGTGCACCATGTCTGGCGACAGCTCGGTACCCTTGGTTTCCCGGTACAGGCGGCGCAGGAGGTTTTCCGCGGAGGTGGTGTGTTTGGGCTCGCCGATCAGCTCGAACTGGTTGCCGCGATTGCGGATCTCGATGGTCAGGCGCTGTTCGATCAAGCGCAAATGCTCGTCGAATTGCCCGCACAGATTGGCGAAGCGGCGAGCTTCAAAAGGCTCGAGGATGAAACGATGTGGTTCTATGGGTGCGTTCAAGGTCGTATTTAGCCGCCCTGGGGCAATTGAGATGAAATCAAGGATAACGCCAGTGGGCTGGGTGGGAAAGCTCTTAAATAAGATGCAGAAATTTGGCACTTAAACTGTGGCGAGGGGGCTTGCCCCCGTTCGACTGCGAAGCAGTCGCAAAATACCAGGACCGCTTCGCGATCCAACGGGGGCAAGCCCCCTCGCCACAAAAGCCCGCTCCCACAAGGGGGACGCGGGGTTACTGGATCAACGACCCCCGCAGCGAATGCGGCTGCGCGGCATCGATGTGCACATCCGCGAACTGGCCGATCAGGGTCGGATTATCGCAGCGGAAGTTGACGATACGGTTATTTTCGGTCCGGCCTTGCAGTTCGCCTGGGTCTTTTTTCGAGTAATCGGTCACCAGGATCCGTTGGATCGAGCCGACCATTTGTCGGCTGATCTCGAAACCTTGCTGGTTCAGGCGATGTTGCAGCGCATTCAGGCGTTCTTTTTTCAGCTCTTCCGGCGTGTCATCGGCCAGGTCGGCGGCCGGAGTGCCCGGGCGCTGGCTGTAGACGAACGAGTAGGAAAAGTCGAAACCGACGTCGGCAATCAGCTTCATGGTCTGCTCGAAGTCTTTCTCGGTCTCGCCCGGGAAGCCGACGATGAAGTCCGAACTGATGCAGATCCCCGGCACGGCGGCGCGCAGCTTGCGCAGTTTGGATTTGTACTCCAGCGCTGTGTGGTTGCGCTTCATCGCCGCGAGGATGCGGTCAGAGCCCGACTGCACCGGCAAGTGCAGGTGCTTGACCAGTTCCGGCACGTCGGCGTGGGCCTGGATCAGACTGTCGGAGAACTCCAGCGGATGCGACGTGGTGTAGCGGATGCGGTCGATGCCATCGACTGCGGCGACCACGCGGATCAGCTCGGCCAGGTCCGCCAGGCGCCCGTCATGGGTCTTGCCACGATAACCGTTGACGTTCTGCCCCAGCAGCGTCACTTCGCGCACGCCGTTTTCGGCCAGGTGAATGATCTCGGCAAGCACGTCGTCGAACGGCCGGCTGACCTCTTCGCCACGGGTGTAGGGCACCACGCAGAACGTGCAGTACTTGCTGCAACCTTCCATCACCGACACGTAGGCGCTCGGGCCGTCGATGCGGGGTTCGGGCAAATGGTCGAATTTTTCGATTTCCGGGAACGAGACGTCGACTTGCGGCAGCTTGGTGATGCGCGCGGCGTCGATCATTTCCGGCAGGCGGTGCAGGGTCTGCGGGCCGAAGACCACGTCGACGTACGGTGCGCGATCGCGGATGGCCGCGCCTTCCTGGCTGGCTACGCAACCACCGACGGCGATTACCATGTCCGGGTTGGCCAGCTTCAGTTCGCGCCAGCGACCGAGTTGGGAGTAGACGCGGTCCTGGGCACGCTCGCGGATAGAGCAGGTGTTGAGCAGGATCACGTCGGCGTCTTCAGCGCGCGCGGTGACTTCCAGGGCCTGATGTTCGCCCAGCAGATCGACCATACGCGAGCTGTCGTACTCGTTCATCTGGCAACCGTGGGTTTCGATGTAAAGCTTCTTGGCCATGGAAAGAGTCATCACGTGATTCAAAGAACCGCGCATTATAGGGAACATGTCCCGCGGTTCCTACCGCTGCGCGTCCAATGGCTATGCTATAGTTCGCGCCCTCATTTTTATCCCCCGATGTGTTGCTCGCCTGCCATGACCAAACGTGAAGCTCCAATCTACAAGGTGATTTTCCTCAACCAGGGCCAGGTGTTCGAAATGTACGCCAAGCAGATCTATCAAAGTGATCTGTGGGGCTTTCTGGAAGTGGAAGAGTTCGTCTTTGGCGAGCGCACGCAAGTGGTCGTCGATCCGAGCGAAGAGAAGCTCAAGGCACAGTTCGAAGGCGTGGTGCGCAGCTTTGTGCCGATGCATTCGATTGTGCGTATCGACGAAGTCGAGCGTCTGGGCACACCGAAAATCAGCGAAGCCCGTGGCGCGGTCGGCAATGTAATGCCGTTTCCGATGCCGATGCCTGAGAAGTAAGTAGCCAAGGCTAGAGAGGCTTGTTGTGGCGAGGGGGCTTGCCCCCGTTGGGCTGCGAAGCGGCCCCAAATCCGACCACCGCAGTCTTCTATGGATGCTGCATTTAGAGATTTTACGACTGCTGCGCAGCCGAACGGGGGCAAGCCCCCTCGCCACAAAGCCCCTCGTTGTTTTCAGGGCAATGGCGCAAAAGGCGTACGCCCATCGGCGCTCTGCAATTCCATCAGGTATTTACGGAAAATTTGCCCGAGCACCTGGGTGGCGACTTCGAGTTCTTCGCGGGGCATCTTTTCAGTGACTTCGTCGGCAGTGTCCAAGGCATCTTCGGCGCCGTTGACCGCCGCCATCTTCAGCAGGATATACGCCTGAACGTTATTGGCCGGCACGCCTTCGCCGTGGAAGAACATGGTGCCTAACTTGAATTGCGCCTGGGCGTGGCCTTGCAGCGAGGCCTTTTCGAAATAGCTCAGGGCTTGATTGAGGTCGCGCGGCGCGTTTTTGCCTTCGTAGTAGAACTCACCCAACTCGTATTGCGCTTGCGCATCCCCTTCATCCGACGCTTTCTGGCAGGCAGCGAGCGCCTGTTCCAGGTCTTGCGGCTGGGTATTGAGGGTGCAGCGACCCATCGCTGGGATCAACAACGAGTTGCCGCCTGCTTGTGCGTGCGCGAGCAGGGGCTGAAGAAGCAACAGGCAGCCCAGTGCAAGGGTGCGGCCGGTGCGGTTCATGGGAATCGACTTACCTCTGAAGGGCGCGCGGACCCATCGAGGGGATCCAATAAGCGCGCATTATGAAATAAGCAGGGCCAACCTTACAAAGTCTTTACTCGTTTTTCTGCTGCGCGGGAAATATATCACCGGTTTTGCGGAGGATTTTTGCTGAAACTGTAGGAATGCAGGCGGGCGTGTAGGTGAAAGCTGACGCCGGCAATGGCCAACGTCAGCGCTACAGCGTTATTTCAAGGCAGCGAAGGCGCGCTCGGCGGCGTCCAGGGTCAGTTTCAGCTCGGCTTCGCCATGAGCGATCGACGTGAACCCGGCTTCGAAGGCGCTCGGTGCCAGGTACACGCCGCCTTCCAGCATCAGGTGGAAGAAACGACCGAACAGGGCCGCGTCGCTGGCCATGACGTCATCGAAGGTGACGATGTCGTCGGCGCCGCTGAAGTACAGGCCGAACATGCCGCCGGCCTGGGTGGTCACGAACGGAATGCCGGCCGCATCGGCGCGCTGTTGCAGGCCGTCGAGCAGGCGAGTGGTGTAGTCGGTCAGCTCGGCGTGGAAGCCCGGGCGGCTGATCAGGCGCAGGGTGGTCAGGCCGGCGGCCATCGCCAGCGGGTTACCGGACAGCGTACCGGCCTGGTAGACCGGGCCCAGCGGGGCGATGCGCTGCATGATTTCACGCTTGCCGCCGAAGCAGCCGACCGGCATGCCGCCACCGATGATCTTGCCGAAGGTGGTCAGGTCCGGCGTCACGCCGTAGTACGCCTGGGCACCGCCGAGGGCGACGCGGAAACCGGTCATCACTTCGTCGAAAATCAGCACCACGCCGTGCTTGTCGCACAAGGTCCGCAGGCCTTCGAGGAAGCCCGGTGCCGGCGGCACGCAGTTCATGTTGCCGGCCACTGGCTCGACGATGATGCAAGCAACGTCCTGGCCGACTTCGGCGAGCATGGCTTCAACGGCATCGATGTCGTTGAAGGGCAGGGTCAGGGTGTGTTTGGCGAACGCGGCCGGCACGCCGGCCGAGCTCGGTACGCCCTGGGTCAGTGCGCCGGAACCGGCCTTGACCAGCAGGCTGTCGGAGTGACCGTGGTAGCAGCCTTCGAACTTGATGATGCTGTCGCGGCCGGTGAAGCCGCGGGCCAGGCGAATGGCGCTCATGGTTGCTTCGGTGCCGGAGCTGACCATGCGCACCATTTCCATCGACGGCACGAGGGAACAGACCAGGTCGGCCATCTGCGTTTCCATCTCGGTCGGGGCGCCGTAGGACAGTCCGTGTTCAAGCTGCTTGCGCACGGCGTCCAGCACGTCCGGGTGGCTGTGGCCGAGAATCATCGGGCCCCAGGAACCGACGTAATCCACATAGCGCTTGTCGTCTTCGTCGGTGACGTAGGCGCCTTCGGCGTGCTTGAAGAACAACGGCGTGCCGCCGACGCTCTTGAACGCGCGAACCGGCGAGTTCACGCCACCGGGAATGTGTTTCTGGGCATTGGCAAACAGCGTTTCGGAACGAGACATGATCGGGCTCTCAAATCAGATTTTAAGCGACTTAAATAGAAAACAGTTCGTTGAAGGCGCGGGCACGACGGGTCACTTCGGCCGTACTCTCGGCGCCAAACAGGCCATGCACCACGGCCAGCAGATCGACGCCGTGGGCCACCAGCGGGGCGGCGTTGTCCAGGGTGATGCCGCCGATTGCGCAGATCGGCAAGTGCAACTGCTTGCGCGCCTGGTCGAGCAGGTCGAGGCTGCAGGTCGGTGCGCCGGGCTTGGTGTTCGAATTGAAGAAACGACCGAAGGCGACATAGCTGGCGCCTTCTTTGGCAGCCTGTTCGGCCAGTTCGAGCTGCGCGTGGCAGGTCGAGCCGATGATGGCTTTGGAACCGAGCAGGGCGCGGGTCGGCGACAGCGGACCGTCCGTCTGGCCCAGGTGCACGCCAACGTTCAGGCGCGCGGCCAGTTCGGCGTCATCATTGATGATTAGCTTGGTGTTGTAGCGTTCGCACAGCTCGCGCAGTGCTTCGGCCTCACGCAGGCGGCGGGCCTCGTCACTGCTCTTGTCACGGTATTGCAGCAAGATGACGCCGCCTTCCAGCGCCGCCTCCACGTACTTGAGCAATTTGCCGTCCAGCAAATGGCTGTCGGTAATGGCGTACAGGCCACGTAGTTTCATCGGACAAGCCTCAGCGCATTACTAATAGAAGTTACGAACAGAAATCCAGTGGCAAACGGCGCGGCACAAACTGGCCTTTGCCCAACTGCTCGGCATCGCGCAGGGTGCGCCACGTGTAGTTAAGCGCGGTCTGTACGGCACTGGCGAGGTTTTCGCCCTGGGCCAGACGACCGGCCAGCGCGCTGGCCAGGGTGCAACCGGAACCGTGATAACTGCCGGGCAAACGCTGACAGGTATAGGTTTCGCGCAGGCCGTCGCGGCTGTACAGGCGATTGTGGATTTCGGTTTCGTCGCCATGGCCGCCGGTGATCAGCAGGTGTTTGACGTACGGCAGGAGTTTTTCAGCGCACTCGTCCGCGGTGCCATCTGGCAGTTCGGCGAGGATCCGGGCTTCGGGAAGGTTGGGGGTTGCAATGATCGACAGGGGCAGCAGGCGTTCGCGCATGGCGTAGCCCACCTCGTCCTTGCCCAGGCGCCCGCCGCCGCCGGCGCGCAGCACCGGGTCGCAGACCACCGGCAGGTGCGGGTGCGCCGAAAGCAGTTCGACAACGGTGTCGACCATTTCCAGGGAACCGAGCATGCCCAGTTTGACCGCAGCGACTTCGGAATCGTTGAGCACGGCATTGGCCTGGGCCAGTACCCACTCACGGTCGAGGACGCGGAAGTCAGTGACATTGACGGTGTCTTGCACGGTCAGGGCGGTGACGGCCGGAGCCGCATGGCAACCCTGAGCGAGCAGGGCTTCGATATCTGCCTGCAAGCCGGCGCCACCACTTGGGTCGTGGCCGGAGAGACAGAGGACAACGGGGCGAGAGCTGTAGATATTCATGGTGCGCGAGCTTACCACCAAACCTGTTTTTCGGGGGCAGCGACATGCCATTGTGGCGAGGGAGCTTGCTCCCGCTGGGTCGCGAAGCGGCCCCCCATAACCTGCCTGGTTGAACGCGTTGGCGGGTTTCACGACTGCTTCGCAGCGGAACGAGGGCAAGCCCCCTCGCCACAGTGACTAGCCAACCACAAAATGCCTTCCCGGAGCTGCTCTGAGACGCCCGGTCTAGAGCCTCTGTAGGAAAAGTTTCAATGGTGTTTAATGGCCATCAACGGCTATGCTAGAGTGGATCCAAACCAATAACAGGTGATACCGGTTCTACGTCTGCTCAAAAGGAATGGGGGGCTTCCTGACAGAATCGGACAGGCCACGCTGGGGCTTCAATGCGCTATTTGCTGATGTTGCTGTTGTGTTTGCCCCTCTTGGCAAACGCCGTCGAGTTCGATGAGTTCACTCAAAGCCTCCCCTTGGGCCGAACCCTGCAGGTCTACGAGGACGCAGGTGGTCAGGCGACCATCGCGGATATCCGTGCACAAGCGGCGGCCGGCAACTTCAAACCGCACCATAAGGACACGCTCAACGCCGGGTACTCGCGTTCGGTGTTCTGGTTGAAAATCGACCTGCATTACCGTCCGGCCAATCCGGCGGCGCAACGGACCTGGCTGCTGGAACTGGCCTATCCGCCCCTCGATCGTCTCGATCTCTATTTGCCCGATGCGGCCGGCAACTATCAGTTGGTCAGGCAGACTGGCGATGCCTTGCCCTTCGCCAGCCGCGAGATTCGTCAGAACAACTATCTGTTCGACCTGACGTTCAAGCCTGACCAGGCCGAAACCCTATTCCTGCGCTTGCAAAGCGAAGGCTCGATCCAGGCACCGGTCACCTTGTGGTCAAGCACCGCCTACCTCGAAGAACAGCCCGTGCGCCTCTACGTACTGGGGCTGATCTACGGCGTGCTGCTGGGGATGCTGGTCTACAACCTGTTCATCTACCTCAGCGTGCGCGACACCAGTTACCTCTACTACATCTTCTATATCGCCTCGTTCGGCTTGTATCAGCTGTCGGTAAACGGTGCGGCCGTGCAGTATTTCTGGCCGGATAATCCATGGTGGGCCAACGCCGCGACGCCGTTTTTCATCGGCTGTGCGGGGCTGTTCGGCAGTCAGTTCGCCCGCAGTTTCCTGCAAATGGCTACCCATAGTCGCTGGCTCGACCGCTTGTTGCTGGCGCTGGTTGCCTTCGGTGCGCTGGTGGTCGGCCTGTCGTTGATGACCAGTTATGCCCTGGCCTTGCGCCTGGCCACGGCCCTGGCGCTGACGTTCACCGTGGTGATTTTTGCCGCCGGGATCTTTGCCTGGTTGCGGGGCCTGCGGGTGGCGCGGTATTTCATCATTGCCTGGTCGGCGTTCCTGCTCGGCGGCATCGTCAATACGCTGATGGTGCTGGGCTACCTGCCGAACGTGTTCCTGACCATGTATTCCAGCCAGATCGGCTCGGCCATCGAAGTGGCGTTGCTGTCCCTGGCGCTGGCCGACCGCATCAACGCCATGCGCGAGCAGCAGGCGCAAACCCTGTTCGACGCCAGCCAGAAACTTGAAGTGCTCAACCAGCAACTGGCTCGCAGTAACAAACTCAAGGACGAGTTCCTTGCCACCCTGACCCACGAACTGCGCACACCCATGAATGGTGTGATCGGTTCGCTGGAGCTGATGCAGACGGTCGATATGGACCCGGAGCTTGAGCAGTATCAGCAGACGGCTTCGGGGTCGGCGCGGGACATGATGCGCATGGTCAACGGCATCCTCACCCTCACCGAATTGCAGGCCGGCAAGCTCAAGGCCTCGGCCGACACCTTCAGCCTGCGCGGCATGGTCGAGGCGTTGCGCACGCAGTTCGAGGGCAATGCATCGGGCAAGTCGCTGGACTTCAAGGTCGATGTCGCACCGGGTGTGCCGGATCGTTTGCACGGCGACAACGTCAAGATCGCGCAATGCCTGGAGTGCCTGCTGGATAACGCCATCAAGTTCACCAAGATCGGCGGCCTGGCGCTGCGGGTGACCGGCAAGGCCGTTGAGCCCGATCGGCTGGCGTTGACCTTTGCGGTGATCGACACCGGCATCGGTTTCACCGACTTGGGGGAGGCCACGATGTATCAGCGGTTCTTCCAGCTCGATGGCTCGATGACTCGTGAATACGGTGGCCTGGGGGTTGGCCTGGCGATTTGCCGACAGTTGGTCGAATTGCTCGGTGGGCGCCTGACGCATCGCTCCGAGCCAGGACGTGGCAGCCGGTTTCAGCTGGATGTGGAAGTCGGGCTGCCGGTGGCCGAGCGTCCGGTGACGCCGTTGATGCCCCGGGATTTTCCGCGCCTGCGCTTGCCTCAGGATTGTGCCGTGCTGCTGGTCGATGGCAACAGCGTCAGTCAGTTGGTGATGCGCGGCATGTTGCTCAAACTGGGCTTCCGCGTGCGCACGGCTGACAGCGGCGATGTCGCGCTCGACCTCTTGCCGCGCGAAGTGTTTGACGCGGTACTGGTCGATTGTCAGTTGCCGCTTCAGGACGGTGAGTCGCTGTGCTGCCGGATCCGCGCGGTGGCGGGCTATGCCGAACTGCCGTTGTTCATGATCGCCCTGAGCGGTGACCGAGAACGTTGCCCGACCGGCGCGCTGATTGATTACTTGAGCAAGCCGGTGAAATTCGAAGACTTGCAGGCCGCGCTCTATCGCCGAGTGCTCTGCCCGCAACAGGGCGAAAGCGCCGACAGTTAGGCGGATATGACACTTTGTTCGGCGGAGGGGCGGTGCTTAACTGAAGTCCCTTGGCCGACCAAAGGAGCCCAGTCATGAACTTGCATCAGTTCGCCGAAACCCACGAAGTCACTAACCAGCCACCGTCACTGGACGGCGCCAACCTGTACCGCATCGACTTGCCGTTGCAGGAATGGTCGCGGCGTTTCGGGGCCGGTTGGGCCGAGTCGCGGATCGACGCCTATGGCGCGCTGGCCGGTGGGCCGTTGATGGAAGCCGGGTTCCTGGCCAATCAGAACAAGCCGGTGTTCAACAGCCATGACCGCTTTGGTCATCGCATCGATCTGGTGGAATTTCATCCGGCATATCACCAATTGATGCGCACGGCGGTAGAGCACGGCTTGACCTCGCTGCCCTGGGCGCACCCGCAGGCTGGCGCCCATGTCGCCCGCGCCTCGATGTCGTACCTGCATAGCCAGGCCGAAGCCGGCAGTGGCTGTCCGTTGACCATGACCTTCGCCAGCGTTCCGGCCATGCGCCTGCAACCGGACCTGGCCGAAAAATGGCTGCCGAAAATCCTCGCCACCGAATACGACCCGCGTAACGTCGGCATGGCCCACAAGGCCGGGGTCACCATCGGCATGGCCATGACCGAGAAGCAGGGCGGCACCGATGTGCGGGCCAATACCACCAAGGCGTATCCGGTCGGTGCCAGCGGCCCAGGCCAGGCTTATGAACTGGTGGGGCACAAGTGGTTTTGCTCGGCGCCGATGTGCGACGCCTTCCTGACCCTGGCGCAGACCGACAAGGGCCTGACCTGTTTCCTGCTGCCGCGCCATCGTCCGGACGACACACGCAATCAGTTCTATATCCAGCGTCTGAAGAACAAGCTCGGCAACTGCTCCAACGCCTCCAGCGAAGTGGAGTTTCGGGGCGCACTGGCGTGGATGGTCGGTGAAGAGGGTCGGGGCGTGCCGACGATCATCGAGATGGTCGCCATGACTCGCTTCGATTGCATGGTCGGTTCCAGTTCGCTGATGCGTCAGGCATTGACCCAGGCCAGCCATCACTGCGCTCACCGTTCGGTTGGCGGCAAACTGCTCAGCGAGCAGCCGCTGATGCAAAACGTGCTGGCGGATCTGGCGCTGGAAAGTGAAGCCGCCCTGGCCTTGAGCCTGCGCATGGGCCGGGCGCTGGACCATCTGGACGATTCGCAGGAAGCCAAATTCGCCCGTCTGGTGACGGCGGTGGGCAAGTACTGGATCTGCAAGCGGGCGCCAGCGATGATCAACGAAGCGGCCGAATGTATGGGCGGCGCGGGTTATGTTGAGGAAAGCATCCTGCCGCGGCTTTACCGCGAAGCGCCGGTGAATTCGACCTGGGAAGGTTCCGGCAACGTGCAATGCCTCGACGTACTGCGTGCCCTGTCGAAAGAGCCGGGCGTGCTTGATGCGCTGTTCAGCGAGTTGGGCGATGGTCATGGCGACAAGCGCCTGGCTGCCCATATCCATCAATTGCAGGCGGCTTTCAAGGACACCAGCGAAATCCAGTACCGCGCCCGCCAACTGACCGAGGACATTGCGTTGGGGTTGCAGGCCAAACTGTTGCTGGAGGCGGGGAATTCGGTGGTCAGTGATGCCTTCATCGCCAGTCGTCTGGAGGGCGGCGGCCGAGTGTACGGCGCATTGCCACGTGGTCTGGATGTAGAAGCCATTGTCGCCCGGTCGACTCCATTGGTGTGATCGACGCTGATCCTGTGTGGGAGCGGGCTTGCTCGCGAATGCGGTGTCATATTCAACATTGCTATGACTGACATACCGCTTTCGCGAGCAAGCCCGCTCCCACATTGGATCTTAGGTGAGTAAGGCATTTGTGTAAGGGCCACTGTTCCCGTGAAGCGACGATGCAGGCAAGATGAAGGTCTGCAAGTCAGAACACAGGATGCTGATCGTGACCGAAGCTTTTATTGTCGTTCAAACCGCCGAGCAAGCCGTGGATCGGCTTGCACTCTTGCACAATCGTGCAACCACCGCGTTGAGCCAGGCGCTCAAGCGCTACCTCAAGGACCGCGTCGAGCCTGATGCCGAGCAACGGGCATTGTTCCGTTATCCCGAACTGCGCCTGACCTACCTTTGCCAGGGCGAAGTTCCGCAGACCACCCGGGCCTATGCCAAGGTCCAGCTGCCGGGCACCTACAGCGTTACCGTCACCCATCCATCGGCTTTCCGTAAGTACCTGCTGGAACAGCTCGTTCCGCTGATGCACGACTTCACCGTGACCGTGGAAGTCGGTGTCAGCCAGCAGAACATCCCGTATCCATATGTGGTCGAGCAGGGCGATGAGTTGGCCGGCTCCGGCGTCACCGCTGCGGTGCTGGCGCGGGTGTTCCCGAGTACCGACCTGTCGGCCGCGACCGATGGCATTGCCGACGGTCTGTACGATTGGGAAAACACCGATCCGCTGCCCCTGGCCCTGTTCGATGCCGCGCGGGTGGACTTCTCCCTGCGCCGCCTGGTGCATTACACCGGCAGTGACTGGCGGCATGTGCAGCCGTGGATCCTGCTGACCAACTATCACCGCTACGTCGACCAGTTCATCGTCCATGGCCTGGAACAATTGCGCAGCGATCCGCGCTTCGTGCGCATGGTCCTGCCGGGCAACGTGATCATCGACAAGGGCATGGACCACGGCGAAGCCTCGGCAATTGCCGCCGGGGTGGTCTGGCACCGCTACCAGATGCCGGCCTATCACCTGATCGCCAGTGACGGCCACGGTGTGACCCTGGTCAACATCGGTGTCGGCCCGTCCAACGCCAAGAACATCACCGACCACCTGGCCGTGCTCCGTCCGCATTGCTGGCTGATGATCGGTCACTGCGGTGGCCTGCGTCAGTCGCAGACGATTGGCGATTACGTGCTGGCCCACGCCTACATGCGCCGCGATGGGATTCTCGACCGGGTCGTACCGCCGAATATTCCGATCCCAGCCCTGGCCGAAGTGCAGATGGCGCTTCAGCAAGCGGCGGCCAACATCACCGGCGAGAAGGGTGACGAACTGAAGAAGCGCCTGCGTACCGGCACCGTGCTGACCTACGACGATCGTAACTGGGAATTGCGCTGGGCCCAGGAGCGACCATTGATCAACCTGTCCCGCGCCGTGGCGGTGGACATGGAAAGCGGCACCATCGCCGCGCAAGGTTATCGCTTGCGGGTGCCGTACGGCACGTTGCTGTGCGTCTCGGACAAACCGCTGCACAGCGAAATCAAGCTGCCGGGCTCGGCCAACGCCTTCTATGAGCGCGCGGTCAGCCAGCACTTGAAGATCGGGATCGAGGCAGTGGATCTGTTGCGCACCGAGCTCAACTCGCTGCACTCGCGCAAACTGCGCAGCTTCGACGAGCCGCCGTTCCGCTAACGGTTGTCATGGTCATTTGGCGGTCAGGGCACTAGCATTAGCAGCCCTGACCGTTAGATGTTCTCTTCGCCATGTCCCGTCCTCAACGTCCCGTTTCCCGCCGCCCTGGCGCGAAACCTTCTCCCTCAGCCCCGCGTCGTGTCGCCAAGGCACCGCCGGCCGAGCCGAAACTGATCCTGTTCAACAAACCCTTCGATGTGCTGACACAGTTCAGTGACGGCGAAGGGCGCGCGACGCTCAAGGATTACATCGAAGTACCGGGAATCTATCCGGCCGGACGGCTGGACCGCGACAGCGAAGGCTTATTGCTGCTGACCAACGACGGTCAGCTTCAGGCGCGGATCGCCGACCCGAAACACAAGCTGGCCAAGACTTATTGGGTACAGGTCGAAGGCGAGCCGAGTGCCGAGCAATTGCAGCGCTTGCGTGACGGCGTTGAATTGAATGACGGCATGACCTTGCCTGCCGAGGCGCGGCAACTGGACGAACCCGAGCTGTGGCCGCGCAATCCGCCGGTGCGCTTTCGTAAAAGCGTGCCGACCAGTTGGCTGGAGTTGGTGATTCGCGAAGGGCGCAACCGCCAGGTGCGGCGCATGACGGCGGCGGTCGGGTTGCCGACCTTGCGTCTGGTGCGGGTCAGAATCGGCGACTGGACGATCGAAGGGCTCGATCAGGGCCAGTGGAAAGAAGTGCCGGCGCGCTTATAAGGCGCCGGATTCGATCAGGCCGATCACCACGCTCTTGATGATGAACGCCGCCACGCCCAGGCCCAGTACGAAGAACAGAATGAACGAGCCAAAGCGCCCGGCCTTGGACTTCTTCGCCAGATCCCAGACGATGAAACCCATGAAAATGATCAGGATCGTGACCAGACCGGTCATCATCCATTCTTCAAAAACTGCAGGATCCATCGAACATCTCCAGCGCGGGCGAGGCTAAAAGGGCGCGGGGAGTATACGCCCGGCAGGCTGCGTGCAGTATTGACCTGCGTCGGTGTGTCGCACCTGTGGCGAGGGGGCTTGCCCCCGTTGGGTTGCGCAGCAGCCCTAAAATCTGCAGGCAGGTTACACCTGACACACCGCATTTGCTGAGTTTGCGACTGCTGCGCAGCCGAACGGGGGCAAGCCCCCTCGCCACAATTAGCTGCGCAGATGAGTCAAAGGCAGTTCGGTGCTGTTCAACACCTGATTCAGCACAAAACTCGAGCGCACGCTGGTCACGCCTTCAATCCGCGTCAGATGCCCCAGCAGCAGTTTCTGGTAGTGATCCATGTCCGGCACCACGACCTTGAGCTGATAGTCGGCATCCATCCCGGTCACCAGGCTGCATTCCAGTACCTGCGGCAAGGTGCGGATGGCCTGTTCGAAATTCTCGAAACGCTCCGGCGTGTGACGGTCCATGCCGATCAGCACATAGGCGGTCAGGCTCAGGCCGAGCATCTTGCGGTCGAGCAGGGCGACCTGGCGGGAAATGTAGCCGTCGTCCTCCAGTTGCTTGACCCGTCGCGAGCACGGCGAAGGCGACAGGCCGATGCGCTCGGCCAGCTCCTGGTTGGAGATGCGTGCGTCGCGCTGCAATTCCGCCAAAATACTCAGGTCGTAACGGTCGAGCTTGCTCATCAAACGGTCCTTTGTCGTAACTATTGCTGAGGATTATGTATCCTGGGTTAAAAATTGCGCAAGTGATGTTTAATTCAGCAATCTTCGCAATCCTCTGCCAGCGCTCCCGGCCTATTCTTATCACCAGAATCACTGCTCGGACAAACAGTCCAGTGCGGCCCGCCCAATCAGGCCCGCCGCGGTCGCCACCCCCACCGGGGATGTGCCGGCCCCCGAGCTACACACTGTCCAGAAGACGGCGTGAGGTGAGCCGGCGCCACAAGCGTCGAGCCAGGACGAAGTTTTCCAAGGGGAGGCCGACGGGTCTCCCCTTTTTCTTGCGTGGAATTTGCTGCCGTGAATTAAAGAGCGGCCCTCAATAAATAAGTTGCGTGACTGATAACCTGTAGCAGAACCGGCCACGGCTTTCCCAGTCTTATGTACAGGCCCTAACCCGCAATGAGGAAAAGCATGAAATCGCGCATCTGGCGTTTGGCCGGTGTTGGTTTGCTGTGTGTCAGTGTCACTGCGCAAACGATGGCCGATGAGCCGCAAAACCATGGGCATGATGGCGGACAGCATGGCCAGGGTGGCAATCAGGGCCATGGTGGCAACAACCAGCCAGGTCCGCAAAATGCCCCGCCGCAGAATCAGCCACGTCCGCAAAATGCCCCGCCGCAGAACCAGCCACGTGTGCAAAACGCCCCACCGCAGAACCAGCCGCATGGGCAGAGCAACGACAACCGCCAGCACGAGCCCAACGGCCAGAAACAGCATCAGAACAATGGCCAGTGGCAGAACCCTCCAGCGCCGGACTTCAACAGCCGGGTTCGCTCGCCGCCACCACCGCCGCAGGCGCCAGCCACTGACATGCCGATCCAGCCTCGCCCCGACACTGTGCGCCAGACCCAGCAGCCACAGCGCGGTTACTACCAGGATCAGCCATATCGCAACAATTACAATCAGCGCTCGAACGGCTATATCGGTGCACCGACCAATGACAATCACTGGGAGGGGCGCCCGAGTGGACACGGTAACGGTTGGGGGCCAGGCCCCAGGTATCGCCCCGGCCAGGTGATCGACCGCTTTCCCGAGCGTAACTTCCGCGTGCCTTACCGTGGCATGGATTACTTCTATTCCGGTGGTTACTGGTATCGCCCGCTGGGCCCGCGTTATGAAGTGGTAGAGCCACCACGCGGGATTCGCGTCAGTTACTTGCCCGATTACGCCCAGCAGGTGTGGATCGGCGGGGCGCTGCTGTTCCTCGCGGCCGGTTCGTATTACGCCTACCAGGAGAACACTCAGGATTACGTCGTGGTCGAACCGCCGGTTGACCGGGCGCAATCGCAACCACCGGCCGCCATCAATGGCTATGACGTGGAGGCATACCCGGCCAACGGTCAGTCGCCGGAGCAGGTCAGTCGGGATGGCTACGAGTGTTATCAAGACGCGGTGCAGCAGAGTGGTTTCGATCCACGCACCGCCACCTACCAGCCAGACCCGTCGGTGGTGCAAACTTACCGACAGGCCCAGGGCAGTTGCCTGAGCAGTCGCGGTTATCAGGTGAACTACTGAGCCCGGGCGGCTTTCACCACTTCCTGCGGGTCGGCGTGCACCAGCACTTCGGCTCGCGGGTAGGCGCTGTGAATGGCGGCCGCCGCCTGGTCGCTGATGCCATGGGCAACGGATAGCGTCAGCTCCCCCGGCAATTCCAGATGCAACTGCACAAACCACTGGTTGCCGGAGATCCGCGTGCGCAGGTCATGGGCACCCAATACGCCGGGAACGCTGCATGCCAATTCCAGCATGTGCTGGCTGACATCCGGTGGCAGTTCTTCATCCATCAATACCGCAAAACTCTCCCGGGCGATCTGTACCGCGCTCCACAAGATATACGCAGCGATTCCCAGGCCAAACCAGGCATCGACCTGATCCCAGCCAAACCCGGCCAACACCAACGCGATCAGAATGCTGCCGTTGAGCAGCATGTCCGAGCGGTAGTGCAGCGAGTCGGCGCGCACCGCGTTGGAGCCGGTGGCCTTGACCACCCGATGTTGCAACATCAGCAAGGCCAGGGTCAGGGCGAGCGAGAACACAATCACCCCGATGCTGATCCACGGCGCGCCGACCGGTTCCGGATTTTTCAGCCGATCGTAGGCCTGCAACGCAATCAACACCGCACTGCCACCAATGAACAACGCCTGGGCCATGCCCGCCAATGACTCGGCCTTGCCGTGCCCGTAGCGATGATCATCGTCGGCGGGGCGCAGTGCGTAATGCACAGCCAGCAGGTTGAGCAATGAGGTGACGCCGTCGAGTACCGAGTCGGTGAGCCCGGCGAGCATGCTCACCGAGCCGCTCAGCCACCAGGCGATGGCCTTGGCGACGATCAATGTGCACGCCACTGCCACCGAGGCACGGGTCGCCAGCCGCAGCAGGCGGGCGTGTTCGGAGCTGGAGGTCATAGGGGCCATCGTTCCTTGAAGAGTCCTTTAGCGCGCAGGGATTACGCGGCGGGTTGCAGGCCGAACATCGCCAGTTGCTGGGCGCTGCCCTTGCTCTGGATCAGGCGTGGATCGTCCAGCGGGAAGCTGCGGCCCAGTTCGCTTTCCAGAATAGTCTGCAACTTGCGGTTATCGACCTTGCCGTCGGGGCCGATGGCGTCCTTGAGTTTTTGCGGGTCGACCTGGGCGGTCTTGCCCGGCTCGAAATAAATCGCGCCGGTGGCGAAGTCCACGGCAAACGCGATCAGGCCGGGGATGATGTAGAACAGCAGGCCGACGGCGTCGAGCACGGCGATGGCCGGGTCGATCTTGCCTTCGATCTGGCCACGGCGATCGGGGTAGAAGATCGAACCGCAGGCTGTCACTTGAGTCAGCAAGGTTGCGACCAGAACACCGCCAATCAGGCGAAAGGGAGCACGCATATGAAATCTCCTGGGTAATCTCGAAACGAAACGTCGTCGGTATGAATTAGGACCGTGATTAACGCCACGCAGTTCGCCGTTATACTCGCGCTGGCAGGGCGTGCCCACAGTAAATTGCGGCCGCGTCTCACCCCTACAGAGATAGTTGAGGATGGACGTTGTTTTTTTCAGTTCAACAACGCGTAACGGCTGACACTTGTAATCGGGGTTCGGCCCTCCGGGCTGAAGCTGTGGACGCGCCATGCTGCGTTGCGGAACTTGGTAAGGAAAAAACCCTTACCTGCGTCCCGCGCCTTGCCTGGCACGCCCACAGCTTCAACGCGACTCGCAATTTACTGTGGGCACGCCCTGGGGAGCCAGCATGATTTCTTTGCCGATCGATGAAGTTTTACCCGCCCTGCGTGAAGCCCTGGCTACACGCCACGAAGCCGTGCTCGAAGCACCGCCCGGCGCCGGTAAAACCACCCGCGTACCCTTGGCCTTGCTCAACGAGCCGTGGTTGGCCGGGCAGACCATCCTGATGCTCGAACCCCGCCGGCTGGCTGCGCGTGCAGCGGCGGAGCGGTTGGCCAGTGAGCTGGGGGAGAAGGTCGGCGAAACCGTGGGTTATCGCATTCGCCTCGACAGCAAGGTCGGCCCCAATACCCGCATCGAAGTGGTCACCGAAGGCATCCTCACCCGGCGCCTGCAGGATGACCCGGCGCTGGAAGGCGTGGGCCTGCTGATCTTCGACGAATTCCACGAACGTAGCCTCGACGCTGACCTGGCCTTGGCCCTGAGCCTCAATGGTCGCGAACTGTTCCGTGACGATCAGCCGCTGAAAATCCTCTTGATGTCCGCCACGCTCGAGGGCGAACGCTTGGCCGGGCTGCTCGACGACGCGCCGATCCTGCGCAGCGAAGGGCGCATGTACCCGGTGGCGATGCGCTGGGGGCGGCCGTTCCAGGCGGGTGAATTCATCGAGCCGCGTCTGGTGCAGACAATCCTGGAAGCCTTGAACGACGAGAGCGGCAGCGTGCTGGTGTTCCTGCCGGGGCAGGCTGAAATCCGCCGCGTGCATCAGCAGTTGGCGGATGCCTTGGGCGAAAACACTCAGGTTCTACTGTGCCCATTGCACGGTGAACTGGATCTCGCCGCGCAACGGGCCGCGATCGACCCGGCGCCGGCGGGCAAGCGCAAAGTGGTGCTGGCCACCAACATCGCCGAAACCAGTTTGACCATCAACGGTGTGCGCGTGGTGATCGATGCCGGGCTGGCGCGGGTGCCGCGTTTCGACCCCGGTAGCGGCATGACCCGTCTCGACACCCAGCGCATTTCCAAGGCCAGCGCGACTCAGCGTGCGGGCCGGGCCGGGCGTCTGGAGCCCGGTGTGTGTTATCGCCTGTGGTCCCAGGACCAGCACGAGCAACTGGCGGCCTATGGCAGTGCGGAAATCCTTTCGGCGGACCTCGCCGGGCTGGCCTTGCAGCTGGGGCGTTGGGGCGTTCTACCTGGGCAACTGGTGTGGCTCGACGTGCCGCCGGCCGCCGCTTATGCACAGGCCCAGGACCTGCTCGAACGCCTGGGGGCTCTGGAGGGGGAAGCATTGACCCGCCACGGTCAGGCCATGGCCGAGCTGCCGGCGCATCCGCGCATCGCTCATTTGCTGTTGCGCGGCCAGGCACTGGGGCTGGCGGACATGGCCTGCGACGTCGCTGCACTGCTCGGCGAGCGCGATATCTTGCGTGGCGCCGGGGCGGATTTGCACAGTCGGCTGGTGCTGCTGTCTGGCGAAGAACGCGCCGCACGCGGTGCCCAGGGCGGCGTGCAGCGCGCACGGCAACTGGCGCGGCAATATCGTGGTTACCTGCGCGGCAAAGCTTCGGAGCCGGTCAACGATCCGGATCATCCGCGCTGGCTCGGCGCGTTGCTGGCGCTGGCTTATCCCGACCGGGTCGCCCAACAACGGCGTGCCGGTGGCGCGGAGTATCGCTTGGCCAACGGTCGTGCCGCCCTGTTTGCCGAGGCCGATAGCCTGATGAAACAACCATGGCTGGTGATTGCCGATCTGGGCAGTCGTCAGGGGCAGCGTGAGGAGCGGATTTACCTGGCGACGGACTTCGATCCGGCGCTCTTCGATTCAGTGCTGGCCGAACAGGTGCGTTGCGTCGATCAACTGGATTGGGATGAACGCGAGGGCGTGCTGCGGGCTGAGCGCCAGCGCAAGGTCGGTGAACTGATCCTCAGCCGTGAACCGTTGACCGGTCTCGACGAAACTGCCCGTAGCCAGGCGCTGGTGAACCTGGTGCGGCGCAAAGGCCTGGAGCTGTTGCCGTGGACCCCGGAGCTGCGTCAGTGGCAGGCGCGGGTTGCCTTGTTGCGTCAATTGGACCTGGCCGGCAAGGGCGAGAGCGAGTGGCCGGATGTCAGCGACGCGGCGTTGCTCAAGAGTCTGGAGCAGTGGCTGATGCCGTATCTGGGCAAGGTTTCCCGACTCAGCCACTTTGCCAACCTGGACCTGTCGAGCATCGTCCACAACCTGCTGCCGTGGCCGCTGCCACAGCGGCTGGACGAACTGGCGCCGCATCATTTGAGCGTGCCGTCGGGCTCGTCGATTCGTCTGGATTACAGTGAGCAACCGCCGATTCTGGCGGTGCGATTGCAGGAGTTGTTCGGCCTGGCCGAAACCCCGCGCATCGCCGGGGGCCGGCAGGTGGTCAAGCTGCATCTGTTGTCCCCGGCGCGGCGACCGGTGCAGGTGACCCAGGACTTGGCGAACTTCTGGCGCAGCACCTACGCCGAGGTGAAGAAGGATTTGAAGGGACGTTACCCGAAGCACTACTGGCCGGATGATCCGCTGGTGGCGGAGGCGACTGCGCGAATCAAACCCCGTAAATAACGGTCAACACTGAACTCTGTGGCGAGGGGGCTTGCCCCCGCTGGGTCGCGAAGCGGCCCCAACTCTTCACCTGAAAAGCAGGGCCTGCTGCGCAGTCCAACGGGGGCAAGCCCCCTCGCCACAGAAGTTACTGTGGATTTTCGGATTTGGCGGTCAGCTGCTCGCGGCAATAATCGGCAAACAACTGTGCCGGCTTGGTCAGTTGCCCGCGCTTGAGCCATGCCGCCACTAGCCCGGAACCGGTGACGTCTTCGGCAATGTCCACGCACACCACTTTCTGCCCGTCGTAGGTGCACTCCGAATGCGGCTTGGTCACCAGGATCGAAAAACCGAACCCCTGGCCGACCATGCCGCGCACCATCTCGATCGATGGCGAGCTGAAGGCGATGCGTGGGGTCAGGCCCAGCTCATCGAACAGACTGACGAAATAGGTCCGGCTCGGCTGCACGTCCAGAAGAATCATCGGCTCCAGGTACAGGTCCCGCAGCGACACTTGCGCCTGCTGGGCGAAGCGGTGATCCGCCGGCAGCAGCGCGTACGGTCGTTGCGCCGGCATCAGTGGTTCGGTCTGGATGGTGCCGTCGAGGTCGTGCTCGTAGAGGATCGCCAGATCGAAGGCGCCTGAGGTCAGGCCCTGCACCAGCTCTTGTTGCTCGCCATCACGGATGCGGATTTCCACGCCCGGGTACAACGCCGAAAACCCGGCGATCAATTGCGGCAGGTACAGCGGCGCGACGGTTTCGAAACAGCCGATATCGATCTGCCCGGATACCACGTCGTTGTCGGCCAGGGCGTTCTGCTCGAACTCCTTGGCCATGCGCAGCAGTTCCTGAGCCTTGCGGTAAAAGCGTGCACCGCTGGGGGTCAATGACACGCCCTGGGCGTGATGGCGGATCAGCAGTTGCACGCCGAAACTGTCTTCCAGCCCTTTGATGGCCGTGGAGATCGAAGGCTGGGCGATGTACAGCTTGCGCGAGGCCTCGGCGACGCTGCCGCACTCGACGGTGGTGATGAAGTATTTCAGTTGACGCAGATTGTAGGCAGCCACAGCAAACCTCGGGGGAGAACGGATCAGGCATCCAGGCAATTTGCGCGCCACCCCTATCCGCTCGGGTAGCGATTTGTCGTGGTTGAACAATAACCACATGCTGCGCCGGAAGGGAGATTGGCTACGTAGTTTTTTCTTGGCCTGCGAACACATTTTTACTGGTTTTCCACCGCTCGGGCCTGAGCGACTATCCAATACACAAGAATGTCCAACGGAGCATCTGAACGTGTTCGAGCTTGAGTATTGGCAACGCAAGGCCGCTTCCCTGCGGTTTCCCGACCAAGCCGTGATCGACGGCAAGCGCCATGCGGCGCAGTCGGGGCAGACTTTTGCCGCGATCAATCCCGCCACCGGCCAATGCCTGGCCAACGTTGCCGCCTGCGGCGAAGAAGACGTGAACGTGGCGGTGCGCAATGCGCGGCAGGTCTTCGAGGCGGGTACCTGGGCTGCGCGCTCACCGAGCGAACGCAAGCAAGTACTGTTGCGCCTGGCCGACTTGATTCTCGACAACCGCGAAGAACTGGCGCTGCTCGACTCGCTGAACATGGGCAAGCCCGTCACCGATGCCTACAACATCGATGTGCCGGGCGCCGCGGGCGTGTTCCGCTGGTACGCCGAGAGCCTCGACAAACTCTACGATCAGGTCGCGCCGAGTGCGCAGAACGTGCTGGCGACCATCACCCGCGAAGCCCTCGGCGTGGTGGCGGCCGTGGTGCCGTGGAATTTCCCGCTGGACATGGCTGCGTGGAAACTCGCCCCGGCCTTGGCTTCGGGCAATTCGGTGATCCTCAAGCCGGCCGAGCAGTCGCCGTTTTCCGCTTTGCGTCTGGCTGAGCTGGCGCTTGAAGCTGGTGTGCCGGCAGGTGTGTTGAACGTTCTGCCGGGACTCGGCGAACAAACCGGCAAGGCCCTCGGCCTGCACCCGGACGTCGATTGCCTGGTGTTCACCGGCTCCACCGAGGTCGGCAAATATTTCATGCAGTACTCGGCCCAGTCGAACCTCAAGCAGGTGTGGCTGGAGTGCGGCGGCAAGAGCGCGAACCTGGTGTTCGCCGATTGCCAGGACCTGGATCTGGCCGCGCAGAAAGCCGCGTTCGGCATCTTCTTCAATCAGGGCGAAGTCTGTTCGGCCAACTCGCGGTTGCTGGTGCAGCGCTCGATCCATGACGAGTTCGTCGAGCGTCTCAAGGTCCAGGCCGAACGCTGGTTACCGGGCGATCCGCTGGACCCGTCGAGCGCCGCCGGAGCCATCGTCGACAGCCGTCAGACCGCGCGCATCATGAAGTTCATCCAGCAGGCCGAGCAGCAAGGCGCGACCCGGATCTGCGGTGGTCGGCAGTCGATCTTCAATGGCTCGGACAATTTCATCCAGCCGACGATTTTCACCGGTGTGACCCCGGACATGCCGTTGTTTCGCGATGAAGTGTTCGGCCCGGTGCTGGCCGTCACGGCGTTCGACGACGAGGCCCACGCCTTGCAATTGGCCAACGACAGCGTCTACGGTCTGGCGGCGTCACTGTGGACCGACGACCTCAACCGCGCCCACCGTGTGGCGCGGCAATTGCGGGCCGGTACGGTGTCGGTCAACAGCGTCGATGCGCTGGACGTGACCGTGCCTTTTGGCGGTGGCAAGCAGTCCGGTTTTGGCCGCGACCTGTCCCTGCATTCATTCGATAAATACACCCAGTTGAAGACCACCTGGTTTCAATTGCGCTGATAACAAAACGGAGAACTGGCGATGACCACACCACGTGAAACCCGCGACTACCAGGCCGCCGACGCTGCGCACCACATCCATGCGTTCGTCGATCAGAAAGCCCTCAACGACGAAGGGCCACGGGTGATGGTCCGTGGCGAGCGCCTGCACCTGTGGGACAACGATGGCCGCCGCTACCTCGACGGCATGTCCGGGTTGTGGTGCACCAACCTCGGTTACGGGCGCAAGGACCTGGCCCTCGCAGCAAGCCAGCAGCTGGAGCAGCTGCCGTACTACAACATGTTTTTCCACACCACCCACCCGCAGGTGATCGAGCTGTCCGAGTTGCTGTTCAGTTTGCTGCCGGGTCACTACAGCCACGCGATCTACACCAACTCCGGCTCCGAAGCCAACGAGGTGTTGATCCGCACGGTGCGTCGCTACTGGCAGGTGCTCGGTAAGCCCGAGAAGAAAATCATGATCGGCCGCTGGAACGGTTACCACGGTTCGACCCTGGCCGCGACGGCTCTGGGCGGCATGAAATTCATGCACGAAATGGGCGGCATGATTCCGGACATCGAGCACATCGACGAGCCGTACTTCTTCGCTCACGAGGGCAACCTGACCCCGGCTGAATTCGGTCTGCGCGCGGCACAGCAACTGGAAGCGAAGATCCTCGAACTGGGTGCGGACAAAGTCGCGGGCTTCATCGCTGAGCCGTTCCAGGGCGCTGGCGGAATGATCTTCCCGCCGGAAAGCTACTGGCCGGAAATCCAGCGCATCTGCCGCAAGTACGACGTGTTGCTGTGCGCCGATGAAGTGATCGGCGGCTTCGGTCGTACCGGCGAATGGTTCGCCCACGAGTACTTCGGTTTCGAGCCGGACACCCTGTCCATCGCCAAGGGCCTGACCTCGGGCTACATCCCCATGGGTGGCTTGATCCTGTCGAAGAAAATGGCCTCGGTGCTGGTGGAGCAGGGCGGCGTGTTTGCCCACGGCCTGACCTATTCCGGGCACCCGGTGGCGGCGGCGGTGGCGATTGCCAACCTCAAGGCGCTGCGTGACGAGGGCGTGGTGACGCGGGTCAAGGACGACATCGGCCCGTACCTGCAACAGTGCCTGCGCGAAGTGTTCGGCAAGCACCCGCTGGTGGGAGACATCCAGGGCACTGGCATGGTCGCGGCGCTGCAACTGGCCGAAGACAAGTCCACTCGCAAGCGTTTTGCCAACGAGAATGACATTGCCTGGCGCTGCCGTACGATTGGTTTTGAGGAGGGGGTGATCATTCGCTCGACCCTCGGCCGGATGATCATGGCGCCGGCGTTGATTGCCAGTCGCGAGGAGATCGATGAGCTGATCAGCAAGACCTTGAAAGCGCTGGATCGCACGGCGCAGGAATACGGCCGGATTTGATCTTGTAGCGTTCTCTCGGGCCTCTTCGCGAGCAAGCCCGCTCCCACATTGGATTTGTGTCTGACACGGATCCCCTGTGGGAGCGGGCTTGCTCGCGAATGCCATGGCCCATTCAACACATTTTTAACGCCTTGCACCCACCTCGGGCATCCCCGCCCACAGCGCCCTTTCGCAGTGCGCGCTAACGAGTTTTTTCATCGTTCGCATCGACATATTTCCTCATTTTCCTAATCCCGCCCTTGGGCCAACATCGATCTCGCCAGCCCGCTGAATGCTGCCCGCCGAAGGGTCCCCGAGAGACCACAGGTTGCAGCCGATTCAGGGCTCGCCGTACTGCCCATGACAAAACTAAATCAACAGCTTTGGGAGTGCTCCATGATCAAGTCCTTGCTTACACGCGTTGCCCATCCACTGGCGGTCACCGCCATCGCCGCGACGGTCGCCACCAGCGCCCAGGCCGGCACCCTGTCCATCGGTCATACCACCTGGGTCGGCTACGGCACCCTGTACCTGGCCCAGGACCTTGGCTACTTCAAGGAAAACGGTTTGACCGTCGAGTTGCCGGTGGTCGAAGAAGCGGCGATGTACATGGCCGCACAAGCGTCCGGCGAGTTGTCCGGCTCGGCGTCGACCATCGACGAGGTGCTCAAGTACCGTCCGCAATTCTGCTTCAAGGCTGTTGCAGCACTGGACGACAGCCATGGTGGCGACGGCGTGCTGGTCGGCAAGGACGTCAAGAGCCTGCAGGAGCTCAAGGGCCAGGCCGTGGCGGTGAACGAAGGGTCGACCTCGCAGTTCTGGCTGTCGTACCTGCTGAAAAAGAACGGCATGAAAATGAGTGACATCACGGTGCAGAACATGACGGCTGACGACGCTGCTACCGCGTTCATTGCCGGCCGCGTACCGGCCGCCGTGACCTGGGAACCGCACCTGTCGATGGTGCGCGACAAGCAGCAAGGCAAGGTGCTGATCGACAGCAGCAGCACACCGGGGGTGATTGTCGACGTGGTCGCACTGAACTGCACCGTCATCGAAAAACAGCCGGAAGACGTAAAGGCCCTGGTGGCCGGTTTGTACAAAGCCGTGCAGTACACCAAGGACCATCCACAGGAAGCCTACAAAATCATGGCCAAGGGTGTCGGTGGTTACCTGGCTGATCCGAAGGAACTGGAAGCGGCCGCCCAGGGCGTGCGTTTCTACGATCAGGCCATGAGCGAAAAACTGCTGGGCGCGCCGGGCAAGCCGGGTGACAGCGCGCCACTGATCAAACTGGCCAACGAGACCGCCAGTGAGCTGCAAGGCAAGCCCTACAACGTCAGCAATGATGACCTTATCGACAACCGTTTCGTAACCCCGCTCTAGGAGGCTGCATGTTCAAGCGCAATTCATGGCTGAGCCGCTGCATCACGCCAAAGACCGGTTTGCCGGTCTCGGTGATCTGGAGCGCGAGCGGCCTGGCCTGGGTGCTGTTGGTCGGCCTGTGGGCCGGCTTGTCTTACGGCGGCGTGGTGCCGGGCATGTTCCTGCCGACGCCGGGCGCGGTGGTCGAGGCCGCCGTGCGCCTGGGTCGCGACGGCACCCTCGGCCAGCACGTGTGGGCCAGCGTCGAAGTGGTGATGGTCGGTTTCATCGTGTCGTCCCTGGTGGCCGTGCCGCTGGGACTGTTGATGGGCAGCTTTCGTATCGTCCAGGCTTTCCTTGAGCCTCTGGTGAATTTCATTCGCTACCTGCCGGTGACCTCGTTCGTACCGTTGTTCATCCTGTGGATCGGTATCGGTCTGGAACAGCGGGTATCGGTGATCATCTTCGGCGTGTTTTTCCAGCAACTGGTGATGATCGCGGATGTGTCCAAAGGCATCTCCAAAGACCTGATCAATGCCTCCTACACCCTCGGCTCGAACCGCCGTGACGCGGTGCTGCATGTGATCGCCCCGGCGTCCCTGCCAGGCGTACTCGACACCCTGCGCGTGACCATGGGCTGGGCCTGGACCTACCTGGTAGTGGCCGAACTGGTCGCAGCTTCCAGTGGCCTGGGTTACCTGAGCCTCAAGGCCATGCGTGGCTTCCAGGTGGATGTGATCTTCCTGGCCATCGCGATCATCGGCCTGCTGGGCCTGGTCACCGATCAACTGTTCCGTTTCCTACGCCTGAGGATCACCGCATGGGCTCAGTAACTGCCGCCACTCATCGTTTTGTCGCCCCTCAGACTGCCCCGGTGAACGCGCCACGGCTGCAAGTGGACAAGGTCAGCCTGCGTTACAGGAAACCCGATGGCGGAACCTTTACCGCGTTGCAGGAGGTGTCGTTCGAGGTGCCCGACCAGCAGTTCGCTGTGCTGGTGGGGCCGTCGGGCTGCGGCAAGTCGAGCCTGTTGTACCTCACCGCCGGCCTGGCCGAACCGACGTCAGGGGAGATTTACGTTGGCGGCAAACAGGTGGAAGGCCCCGGCGCGGATCGCGGCATGGTGTTCCAGAGCTACACGCTGTTCCCGTGGCTGACGGTGCGGCAGAACGTCGAATTCGGCCTCAAGCGGCGCGGCATGCCGGCGGCGGAGCGCAAAGACATCGTCGATTACTACGTCAACGAAGTGGGCCTGAGCGGCTTTGCCGACAACTACGCCAAGCAGTTGTCCGGCGGCATGATGCAGCGCGTCGCCATTGCCCGCGCGCTGGCCAATGACCCGCAGATTCTGCTGATGGACGAACCCTTCGGCGCCCTCGACAGCCAGACGCGCCTGCAAATGCAGCAGTTGTTGCTGCGGGTCTGGGGCAACAGCAAGAAGACCGTATTGTTCGTGACCCACGACATCGACGAGGCGATTCTGCTCGGCGACCGGGTCTATGTGATGGGCGCCAGGCCCGGGCGGATCAAGCAGATCCTCGATGTGCCGATCGAGCGCCCACGCAACCTGGACATGGTCATGGAGCGTTCGTTCATCGAGATGAAACGCGAGATCTTCGGGCTGCTGCATGACGATCTGGAAGAGGTGCATTAAGTCAGGTTTGCACAGACCCTGTGGGAGCGGGCCTTTGTGGCGAGGGGGCTTGCCCCCGTTGGGTCGCGTAGCGGCCCCAAGATTTTCGAACACCGTGTTTACGACTGCTGCGCAGCCGAACGGGGGCAAGCCCCCTCGCCACACAAGCCAGCTCCTACAGGTTTTGGCGCTACGGCGCAGCCGGCAACAGAAACCGGCCAATCACCGGCAGGTGATCAGAGATGCGCAATGTATCGTCCTGCCGCACCATCGCCTCGACCCGTTTGATCCGCGGGCTGTAGAACAGGTAGTCAACGGTCCGGTCCGGGCCGTTCAGCCCGGGATCGTTCGGGTAGTGGGTCAGCCAGCGTTCGCGGTCGATACCACTGGCTTCGTTGTTGGTCGGGATCATCGGGTACTTGTCCCACAGGATATGCAACAGGCTGTCGGCGGAGTAGGGCGTGCGTTGCGCGTCGGGCAAACGTCGATACTGGCCTAGCGGCAACAGGTTGAAATCTCCGCCGATCAACCACGGCGTGCCACGGCTTTCGAATTTATCGAGGGCCCTGGCCACGGCGGTCACCTGATTTTGCAAGTCGTTGTCGGCTTGGCTGGCGCGGTCCAGATGGGTATTGAGCACTGCGATCTGCCCGCCATCACTCAACGGCAAATAGCTCACCAGCAAGGCGTCTCTGGGTTTGAATTGGCGGCTGAGCGGATCGCCCGAGGCGACAGGCAGTTGCCAGCGTTCGGCATGTTCGATCTGGTAGCGGCTCAGGGTTGCCAGTTGCCGGCCGACGCTGCCGAAGATGTGCGGGTTCGGTACGAAGTCAGCCTTCCAGTCGAAAGCGCTGGTGCCACAGGGATACAAGTCGGCGAGCCGTTCCTGCAGCAGTTTGAACTGGTGCTGGTAATCGCTGGCCTTGGCGCCGTCGTCCAGTTCCTGCAACAGCAGGATGTCCGGTTGTTCGTCGCGAATTACCCGCGCCACTTCGTCGAGGCTGAAGGCCATGTCTTCGGCTGTGGGGCGTTCGTCGGTACCGGCGGCCAGGTCATTCCAGAAAACGTAACGCTTTCCGGCCAGGTACTGGACGTTCCAGGTCATCACTTTCAGTGCCTGCCCGGGGACCAGGGTGGGTGCCTGGTCATTGCAACTGACGGATAACACTTCTTTGGCGTCGGGGCGCCAGGTCAGGCTGTAGATCATCACGGCGATCAGGCCGATCGCGATCAGCAGGCCCAGCAAGGTGTAGCGCAGTAGGCGGGTCATGGCTCGGCTTATTAGCGTTACAAAATTGTTCCCGAGCATACCCGAGAGCGATGGTTGCGCCCAAGGTCAGAGCGAGTTGTCATTTTTCTCAGGCTGCGGATTGATCAGCATGAACAGGCGGAACAGCACCACGCTGGTAAACAGCTGCAGGAAACTGTGCGCGCTGTCGATCAGCAGCGAGATCACCGGGTTTTGTGGTTCCGGATACACCGCCAGGGTGGCGCCCTTGAGCAGCCACAGCGGCCCCATCACGCACAGAATGCACAGCAGGATGCGCAGGAAGTGACCTTTGGTCATGCGCAGGCTTTCCTTCATGGCCGCCAGCGGCGCCAGGCCGCGCAGCACCAACAGGTATTCGCCAAATGCCAGGGTCACCATCAGGTAGATGCCCGGCAGGAAGTACAGCGACAGGCCCAGCAGAATCAGCACGGTATTGAGCGCCGTCAGCAGGGCGAAGCGCGGCCACAGGCTGGCCGACATCGCCAGCAGGTCGCGGTTGCGCGGCGACTCACCGCGGCTGCGGGCGTCGAGAAACAGAATCAGCGCGGCGGTGTACAGCGGGTACACCAGCAGGCCGACGATCACGCTGATGCCGGGGAAACTGTCCGGCTCCGTCGAGTGGTCGACCACTTGTTGCAACAGCGCCTCAAGCATCACCAGCGGCAGGCACAGCTGCACGATCTGGCCCAGATTACGCTTGAAGAAATACAGCGAGTCACGCAGGACATCTAACGGATTCATCAGTTGGTATCGCAGGTTGGAAGCAGTGGCTCACTTTAACCGATCAAGCGCCGGGGGACGCAAACGTAAACGTTCGGTAAAGGCCATTGAAACATCCTGTTTCAGCATCCATTAAGGTCGGACCCCTTATCCTCAGTGGAAAAGGGCAACGATTTCCCCCGGCAATCTATGAGGTCGCCATGAACAGCGAAGAACAAACCCTGATCGATGGACTGTTTTCCCGGCTGCAACAGGCCGAAACGGACTCAGCCCCGCGCGACGCATTGGCCGAGGCGCGGATCAAGGAACACCTGACGCGCCAGCCGGCGGCCGGTTATTTCATGACCCAGGCGATTCTGGTGCAAGAGGCGGCGATCAAGAGCCTCGATGAACAGAACAAACAACTGAGCCAGCAAGTCCAGCAGTTGCAGGCCGAGCTGCAACAGGCCAAGACCCAGGCGACCCCGGCTCCTGCGCCGAGCAGTGGTGGCTTTTTGTCGAGCATCTTTGGCGGCGCTTCCCGTGATCCACAACCGGCACCCACCCAGAGCGCACCGCCATCGAACGGCGGCTGGCGTGAACCGGGACGCTCGTCGTTCGGTGCGCAACCGCCACAGCAGAACTTCGGCGCACCGCAGCAGAACTTTCCACAGCAGGGCTATGCACCGCAGCAGCAGGCTCCGGCAGCGGCCGGTAGCGGTTTTCTTGGTGGCGCGCTGAAAACCGCCGCCGGCGTGGCAGGTGGCGTGATGCTGGCTCAAGGCATCAGCAGCCTGTTCCATCACAATCAGCAACCGGAAGTCGTCGAAGTCATCAAGGAAGAGCCGGCCCAGGTCAACGACCAGGGCAACAATGGCTGGGGCGATGACCAGCGCATGGCCGGTAATGATTCCTGGAGCAACGATCAGGGCGGGTTCAGCGACACTGACTACAGCGATGACTCGCTCTTCGGCGGCGACGACGACTCCTTCGTCTGACCCCTCTGTGGCGAGGGAGCTTGCTCCCGCTGGGGTGCGAAGCAGCCCCCTTGCTTTTGGAACCCAAAGGGCCTGCTGCGCAGTCCAACGGGAGCAAGCTCCCTCGCCACATAGCCGATTATTCGCGGAACAATCCTCTGGGCTGGCATACTGGGCGACTTTTCGGGCCTGGGGCCTGGTTCAGCCTTGAGGAAAACCGGTGAAAAAAATCGCAGTGTTCGCCGACGTCCAAAACCTCTATTACACCGTGCGTCAGGCCTATGGTTGTCACTTCAACTACGCCGCGCTGTGGGCTGACATCAGCAAACAGGGCGAGATTGTCGAGGCCTACGCCTACGCCATCGACCGGGGCGACAGCAAACAGCAGCAGTTCCAGCAGATCCTGCGCAACCTCGGTTTCACCGTGAAGCTCAAGCCGTACATCCAGCGCAGCGATGGTTCGGCCAAGGGCGACTGGGACGTGGGCATCACCCTCGACATCATGGACGCCGCCGACCATGTCGACGAAATCGTCCTGGCCTCCGGCGACGGTGATTTCGACATGCTGCTCGAGCGCATCATCAGCAAACACGGGGTACAGGCGGTGGCCTACGGCGTGCCAGGCCTCACGGCCAACTCGCTGATCCGCGCCGCCAGCCGCTACGTGCCGATCGAAGGCGCGTTGCTGCTCAAGAATTGATTTTTACGGAGTTCAACCAGGTTTGGAACGCATAGCAGTCATCGACTTTGAAACCACCGGGATCTCCCCGAGCAGCAGCTGCCGGGCCACGGAAATTGCCGTGGTGATCCTTGAACAGGGGCGCATCGTCGAGCGTTACCAGAGCCTGATGAACGCCGGCGTACGCGTCCCGGCCTTCATCGAGCAACTCACTGGCATCAGCAATGCCATGCTGCGCACCGCGCCGCCTGCCGAGCAGGTGATGAACGAGGTCAATGAGTTCGTCGGCACTACGCCACTGCTGGCGCACAACGCCGCATTCGACCAGAAGTTCTGGGACTTTGAGCTGGGGCGAATCAAACGCACCCGCTTGCAGAACTTTGCCTGCTCGTTGCTACTGGCCCGCCGCCTGATGCCCGCCGCGCCGAACCACAAACTCGGCACCCTCACCACGTTTGCCAACCTGCCCCACACCGGCAAGGCCCACCGGGCCATGGCCGATGCCGAGATGGCGGCCAACCTGACGGCGCATTTGGCTGAGGAGTTGCGGCACAAGCATGGTTTGCGCGAGCTGTCCCATGACTTGCTGTGCAAGTTGCAGAAGGTCCCTGCGGCGAAGGTAGGCGAGCACCTCAAGCGTTATCGCGGCTTCTGAAAACACCGCATACCCCCTGTAGGAGCGAGCCTGCTCGCGATGAACCCGAGATCAGTGCGGGGTGTCAGGTATCCCGCGTTATCGTTGGCGACCATCGCGAGCAGGCTCGCTCCTACAGGTTCCCTTCAATGTGTCCCAACGGCACCCGCTTCTCAATCGCACTCGACAATACAATCGACGTCTTGCTGAACCCGAACGTGGCAATCCGGTTGATCAGCTCTTCCAGCTCCGGCATCGAGCCCACCGCCGCTTGCATGATCACGCAGGGGTCACCGGTCACCCGATGACATTCGGTCAACTGCGGGATTTTGATCAGGTCGTCGTAGGCTTTCTGGTTGCCGTGCTGGTTCAGGCGCAGTTCGATCACGCACTGGATGGGCAGGCCGAGCTTGGCCATGTCGACTTTCGCCTGATAGCCGGTGATCACGCCGCTGGCTTCGAGCTTGGCCACGCGCTCGGCCACCGCCGGGGCGGACAGGTTGACCTTGCGCGCCAGGTCCGCGTAGGACGCGCGACCGTTTTCCAGCAGGGCGCTGAGCAGCATGCGGTCGTATTTGTCCATGGGGCGACTCCTGAAAATGACTGACTTTCGAAAACATGGTTTATCGCAAGAATCTCCGTGTTTTGAAAAGTGTACCGGTGCGATAAACAGGTTTTGTAACTTATTTTCTGTTGATGGCCTTTCTAGAATAGCCATTCACTTGAATTGCCTGCGAGCTGCTCCCCATGCCTGGCCTCCGTCGTTTTCCCTTACCGTTGATCGCAGCCTTTTTCGCGTTGTACGTGATTTGGGGCTCGACCTACCTGGTGATCCGCATCGGTGTGGAGTATTGGCCGCCGCTGCTGCTCGCCGGTATCCGCTTCGTCATTGCCGGGACCTTGATGTACGCCTTCCTGCGCTGGCGCGGGGCGCCGGCACCGACCTGGGTGCAGTGGAAAGCCGCCGGGGTCATCGGCGTGTTGCTGCTCGCCTGTGGTAATGGCGCGGTCAGTGTCGCCGAGCACACGGGGGTGGCTTCCGGGGTCGCCGCATTGGCGGTGGCGACGGTGCCGCTGTTTACCTTGCTCTGTGGATATTTCTGGGGTGCGCGTAATACCCGTCTCGAATGGGCCGGGATTGTCCTCGGGTTGATCGGCATTGCCATGCTCAATCTTGGCTCCAACCTGCAATCGAGCCCGTTGGGCGCGGCGTTGCTGGTGTTCGCGGCGGCGACCTGGGCTTTCGGCTCGGTGTGGAGTAAACACCTGCCATTGCCTCAAGGGGCGATGGCCAGTGCCGTGGAAATGCTGGTGGGGGGTGTGGTGCTGCTGATTGCCAGTGCGGTCAGCGGTGAACACCTGGAAAAGGTCCCGCCGATCGAAGGCTGGGCGGCTCTGGCGTATCTGACCGTGTTCGGCTCGATCATCGCCTTCAACGCCTACATGTACCTGTTGAAGCACGTGCGTCCGGCCGCGGCGACCAGCTATGCCTACGTCAACCCGGCGGTGGCGGTGTTGCTGGGGATCGTTTTCGTTGGTGAGACCATTGGCATCGAAGAAGCCCTGGCGATGGCCGTGATCATCAGCGCCGTGGTGCTGATTGGCCTGCCGCAATGGCGTCGCACGCCAGAACGGCCGGTGGTGGCGAAGGGAGTACCGACAGAATCCCGTGTGAATTAGGGTAAACTGCGCGGCATTGCATCTTGTTTTGCACACTTGTTTTGAACAACCCGCGCTGAATTTTCCTACGGTACTCCCATGACTTTCGCCACCCTTGGCCTGATCGAACCCTTGCTGCGCTCCCTCGAGACGCTCGGCTACCAGACTCCGACGCCGGTTCAGGCGCAAGCCATTCCGGCGGTGCTGGCCGGTCGCGACCTGATGGCCGCGGCCCAGACCGGCACCGGCAAGACCGCCGGTTTCGCCCTGCCGCTGTTGCAACTGCTGGCCATGGAAGGGCCGAAAGTCACCGCCAATTCGGTTCGCGCACTGATCCTGGTGCCAACCCGCGAGCTGGCCGAGCAGGTTCACGAGGCCGTGCGCCAGTACGCTGAAAACCTGCCATTGCGCACCTACGCGGTGTACGGCGGCGTCAGCATCAACCCGCAAATGATGAAGCTGCGCAGCGGCGTCGACCTGTTGGTCGCGACCCCGGGCCGCTTGCTCGACCTATTCCGCCAGAACGCGCTGAAGTTCAATCAACTGCAAACCCTGGTGCTGGACGAAGCCGACCGCATGCTCGACCTGGGCTTTTCCGAGGAGCTGGCGAACATTTACCGCGCGCTGCCGAAGAAACGTCAGACGCTGCTGTTCTCCGCAACCTTCTCCGATGACATCCGCCTGCTGGCCGGGCAGATGCTCAACGACCCGCTGAGCATTGAAGTCAGCCCGCGCAACGTCGCTGCCAATACGGTCAAGCAATGGATCGTGACGGTGGACAAGAAGCGCAAGCCGGAACTGTTCGTGCACCTGATGCGCAAGGGCAAGTGGAAGCAGGTGCTGGTGTTCGCCAAGACCCGCAACGGCGTGGACGCGCTGGTGGAAAAACTACAGGGCCTGGGCATCAATGCCGACGGCATCCACGGCGACAAACCCCAGGCGACCCGTCAGCGTGCACTGGACCGCTTCAAGGCGAGTGAAGTGCAGATTCTGGTCGCTACAGACGTGGCCGCCCGTGGCCTGGACATCGAAGACTTGCCGTTGGTGGTCAACTTCGATTTGCCGATCGTCGCCGAAGATTACATCCACCGCATCGGTCGTACCGGTCGCGCGGGTTCGACCGGTGAAGCAATTTCCCTGGTCTGCGCCGATGAAGTGAATCTGCTATCGGCTATCGAGATGCTGACCCGCCAGACCCTGAAGCGGCAGAGCGAGCCGGACTTCGAGCCAGAGCACCGGGTGCCGGATACCGATGCCAGCGGCCAGGTGATCAAGAAGCCGAAAAAACCGAAGAAGCCCAAGGCTTCCGGTGGTGGCGGTGGTAAACGCAATCTGGGTAAGTGGGTGGATAGCGGAGAGGTGGCGCCAGCGGAGCCTTCGATCAAGCCTGTGCGCAAGGTGCCGGTGTTCAACACTGGGCCGCGTAAGCGTAAGCCTTAATATTTGCGGCGCCTGCTAAGCCGCCTTCGCGAGCAAGCCCGCTCCCACACTGGATCTGTGTTGTTCACAAATCCCCTGTGGGAGCGGGCTTGCTCGCGAAGGGCGCGCCTCGGTCTTCAGCCCTGGCACTGCAACCATTCCACCATCCCCAACCCCGCCGCCCGCCCACTGGCGAAACACGCAGTCAGCAGATAGCCGCCCGTCGGCGCTTCCCAATCAATCATTTCCCCGGCGCAAAACACGCCAGGCATTTGCTTGAGCATCAAGCGCTCATCCATCGCCTCGAACATCACGCCGCCAGCGCTGCTGATGGCCTCGTCCAGTGGACGGGTTTTTACCAGTGTCAGTGGTAACGCCTTGATCGCGTGGGCCAGCAAGGCCATGTCGGTAAAGCAGTCGGTGCTGGTCAGTTCTCGCAATAGCGCCGCTTTAACCCCATCGATGCCCAACTGGCTGTGCAGGTGCTTGGCCATTGAGCGCGATCCCCGAGGCTTGCTCAACGCCGCCTGAACTTTATCCACAGGCCGGCCGGGCAGCAGGTCCAGATGAATTGTTGCCGAACCGTGCTGGTTGATTGCTTCGCGGATCGGAGCCGACAGGGCATAGATCAAACTGCCTTCGATCCCGGTAGCGGTGATCACACATTCGCCGAGTCGCGGGACATCGTCGTTAAGGCCGATGGCAATGTTTTTCAGCGGCGCGCCAGCGAATTTGCTGACCATCAATTCGCTCCAGGCCTGCACCTCGAAGCCGCAATTACTCGGTTGCAGCGGCGCCAGTCCTACGCCCTGTTGCTCCAGTGCCAGCATCCATGCGCCGTCCGAGCCCAGGCGCGACCAACTGCCGCCGCCAAGGGCGAGCAGGGTGGCATCGGCCTGAACGGTCCTTTCACCTTCCGGGCTGTCAATGCGCAAACCGCCGCGCTCGTCCCAGCCGAGCCAGCGGTGGCGGGTGTGGATAACTACGCCGCTGTCACGCAGGCGCTTGAGCCAGGCGCGCAGCAGCGGTGCGGCCTTCATGTCGGTGGGGAATACCCGGCCGGAACTGCCGACGAAGGTTTCGATGCCCAGGTCATGAATCCACTGGCACAGCGCTTCGGCACCGAAGCGGCGCAGCAGCGGGGCGATCTGTGGGGCGCGTTCGGCGTAGCGAGAGAGAAACGCCGGGTAGGCTTCGGAGTGGGTGATGTTCATGCCGCCGACGCCGGCCAGGAGGAATTTTCGTCCGACCGAAGGCATGCCGTCGTAAAGGTCGACCTTGATCCCGGCCTGGCTCAACACTTCGGCCGCCATCAGACCGGAGGGGCCGCCGCCGATGATGGCGACGTGAGGGGTGAGGGCTGGCGAGGATTGAGTCATGGGGTGCGCTGCGGTCTGACGGGATAAGCCGGGCATTCTACCAGCCCAAACCCATGTGGGAGCGGGCTTGCTCGCGAAAGCGGTGGGTCAGTCAATGAAGATGTTGATGATAAACCGCATTCGCGAGCAAGCCCGCTCTCACATTTGGTTTGTGGTATTCACAACGGCTGGTTAAAAAACAACCACCACTCTGTAGCCTATACGCAGCGTGGCCTGTAGTCCCTTTCACTCAGGTTATCCACAGGCAGCTCCACAGGCATTGTGGGTAAAGCATCCACAGCTCAGTGACAACCTGATGACTGCCAGACGCGCAGCGCACTGTGATGGAGGATGCCGTGACGGCGGGCCAGGGCCTGGCGGTCCTTGCTGTAGCCGCCGCCGATCACCCCGACGAGCGGAATGTCGCGGCCCAGGCAATGGCGCATCACGCTTTCATCGCGTGCGGCGACGCCTTCGTCTGTCAGCTTCAGATAACCCAGGGCGTCGTCCTTATGCACATCGACCCCGGCGTCATACAACACCAGATCCGGTTGGTAGAGCGGCAGCAGGTAGTTGAGCGCATCGTCCACCACCTTCAAGTATTCGGCATCGCCCATGCCGTTTGGTAGCGGGATGTCCCAGTCGCTTTCGGCTTTGCGTGCGGGAAAATTCTTTTCGCAGTGCAGGGAAACGGTCACTGCTTCCGGGGTGTTGTGCAGAATTCGTGCAGTCCCGTCGCCCTGATGCACGTCGCAATCGAAGATCAGCACCCGGTTCACCCGGCCGCTTTCCAGCAGGTAATGGCTGATCACCGCCAGGTCATTGAAGATGCAGAACCCGGCCGGGTAGTCGTAGTGCGCATGGTGGGTACCACCCGCCAGGTGACAGGCCAGGCCATGCTCCAGCGCCTGTTCGGCCGCCAGCAACGAGCCACCGACCGCCCGCACCGTACGCCGGGCCAGGGCTTCGCTCCAGGGCAGGCCGAGGCGGCGCTGGTCTTCGCGGGACAGTTCGCCACTCATGTAGCGTTCGATATACGAAGGGTCATGGGCGAGGGCGAGAATATCCGCGGGACACAGATCCGGGCGCAGCAGGTCGGCGTCGCGGGTCAGGCCACTGTCCACCAGGTGGTCGCGCAACAGGCGGAACTTGTCCATCGGGAAGCGGTGATCCGCCGGAAACTCGGGACTGTAGTCTTCGTGATAAATCAGCGGCAGCGGCATGATGATTTCAGACGGGAATGAGAGACGGATCCTACCAGCGTTGTAGACTGGCGACATTGAAATGGAGGGGCGGGGCACGATGGAGCCAATACTGGAACTTGAAAGCGCTCGGCTGCTATTGCGTCAGTGGCGCGATGAAGACTTGCCGGACTTTGCGGCGATGTGTGCCGATCCGCAGGTGATGCGCTACTTCCCGGCACCGTTGAGCCGGCTGGAAAGCGCATCATTGATCGGCCGAATCCGTGGTCATTTCGCCGAGCATGGTTACGGTCTCTGGGCCTTGCAGCGCAAAGACTCTGGCCAGTTCATCGGCTTTACCGGGCTCGGCGTGGTCGGATTCGATGCACCTTTCACTCCCGCCACGGAAATCGGCTGGCGCCTGGCCCGCGAGCACTGGGGCCTCGGTTATGCCAGTGAAGCGGCGTGGACCGCTCTGCGCTGCGGGTTCGACCGATTGCCGCTGAAAGAGGTGGTGGCCTTCACGGCGCAAACCAACCTGCCGTCAGAGAAAGTCATGCAGGCCATCGGCATGCACCATGATCCGGCGGATGACTTCGATCACCCACGACTCGAAGCCGAACATCCGTTGCGTCGGCATGTTCTGTATCGCATCAGCCGTGAACAATGGCTGCAAACCTTGCATGGATAAGCTGGCACGGACGTTTACAATGGCCCCCATGATGGCCCTGCCGGGAAACTGAATCGACCGTCGCAGCCAAGCCTGCCCGGTAATGTGTTGTGTGAGGAGAGTCTGAATGAGCCAAGTGTTGGATGATCTGGTCGACCTGCTGACCCTGGAACCGATCGAAGAAAACCTGTTCCGTGGCCGCAGCCAGGACCTGGGCTTTCGTCAGCTGTTCGGTGGCCAGGTGCTCGGCCAGTCGCTGTCGGCGGCCAGTCAGACGGTTGAAGAAGCGCGTCATGTGCATTCGATGCACGGCTATTTCCTGCGTCCGGGCGATGCCGGGTTGCCGGTGGTGTATCAGGTTGACCGGGTGCGAGACGGTGGCAGTTTCAGCACGCGCCGGGTCACCGCGATCCAGAAGGGCCACCCGATCTTCACGTGCAGCGCCTCGTTCCAGTACGACGAGGAAGGCTTTCAGCATCAGAGCGAAATGCCGGTAGTGGTCGGCCCGGAAAATCTGCCCTCGGAGCTGGAAATCACCCAGCAGCGCGCGCACCTGATTCCCGAAAAAATGCGCGAAAAGCTGCTGTGCCCGAAACCGATCGAATTCCGTCCGATCACCGAGAAAGATCCCTACAACCCGCTGCCGTCCGACCCGGTCAAGTACGTCTGGTTCCGCGCCGACGGCGCCTTGGCCGATTCGCCGGCGCTGCATAAATACCTGCTGGCCTATGCCTCGGACTTCGGCCTACTGGTCACGTCGATGCAGCCCCATGGCAAAACGGTGTGGAACAAGGACATGCAGGTGGCCAGCCTCGATCACGCGTTGTGGTTCCATCAGGATCTGCGCGCCGATGACTGGTTGCTCTACGCAATGGACAGCCCGTGGGCCGGCAATTCCCGTGGTTTCTCCCGGGGCAGTGTGTTCAATCGTGCCGGGCAACTGGTGGCCTCGGTCACCCAGGAAGGCTTGATCCGTCACCGCAAGGATTGGGCGTGAGCCTGGCCAATGTGCATCACTGGGTGTTCGACATGGACGGCACCCTGACGGTGGCCGTGCACGACTTCGCGGCGATTCGCGTGGCGTTGGCGATCCCTGCCGAACACGACATCCTGACTCATCTTGCCGCACTGCCGGCCGATGAAGCCGCCGCCAAACACGCGTGGCTGCTGGAGCATGAGCGGGACCTGGCCCTCGGTTCGAAACCGGCGCCGGGCGCGGTGGAGCTGGTGCGCGAGCTGGCCGGGCGCGGTTATCGCCTGGGTATTCTGACGCGCAATGCCCGGGAGCTGGCGCATGTCACGCTGGAGGCCATTGGCCTGGCCGACTGCTTTGCACTGGAAGATGTATTGGGCCGCGATGATGCACCGCCCAAACCACATCCGGGCGGATTGCTGAAACTGGCCGAAGCGTGGAAGGTGCCAGCGAGCGAGCTGGTGATGGTGGGCGACTACCGTTTCGATCTCGATTGCGGGCGGGCAGCGGGTGCACGCACGGTGCTGGTGAATCTACCGGATAATCCCTGGCCGGAATTGACCGATTGGCATGCGGCGGATTGTGTCGAGTTGCGGCAGATGCTGTTGGCTTAAAGAGTCGGTTGTCTGATCTGACGCCTTCGCGAGCAAGCCCGCTCCCACAATGATTCTGTGGTGTTCACGATGTTGTGTGCACTCAGATCCAATGTGGGAGCGGGCTTGCTCGCGAAGAGGTAGGCCCAGGCACTACAAGAGTCATTGCCCAAACAAAGCCTTCTGCCCCTCCGGCGAGGTAAACATCCCGTCCCCGTTATGCCCGACTCCGGGTACTTCAATCAGTTGCTGATTCAACCCTTGCGGTTGCAGCCGCTTCAGATAATCAAAGTAAAAACGCCCGCGGGCCAATCGATACGGCCCTTGGGCCTTGGCTTCACAGCTCTTGTCCAGCGCCGGATGGTTCGGGTCGATGTCCTGCTGCCCCAGTAGATAAACGATTTCACGCTTGAGGTAACTTTCCTGCAACTGCGTGGCGGTTTGCCCTTCGGCGTAGGCGGGCAAATCCGCCAGTCCGTACTTCCAGCGATTGAAATCCGGGCACCCGGCGTGGCTGAACGCCACGGGTCGGCGCTCATCGAAATAGGCGTAGGAGGATGGGTTGGCGATCACGTAGCGCACCTGCACGCCAGCCGCATCGAGACCGGACTGCGCGTGACCGAGCAAGGCATAGCGTTGAACCATCTGCGCGCCGCCGGAGTGCCCGGCGATGACGATTTGCTTCACCTGAGGAAACTGCTGACGGTCACCCAGGCGGGCGATGATTTCGTCGAGCGCGGCGTAAGAACTCAGCCGAAACGGTGCCGTGGATTCACCGCCGGCCATCCATTCATTGCCTTGCCAGCGCAAAACCGTGTCGGCCACCGGATGCACCGCAACGTCAGTTTCATTGAGGAACTGCGGGGCAATCACCAGTGTCGTCGCGCTCTGCCCAGCCAATTCGGCGGCGTGTTCACCGCTTTGCAGATAGGTTTGCGCATTGCGCAGGCGCCCATGGATGAGGATCAGTACCCGTTCGATTTTTTCCGGGGCGGGGCTGATGCCCACCGCCATTTCACCTGATTTCAACAGCAGACGCCCGGAACTGAGTTCCTTGACCCCATGCTCGGCGGCCTGGGACGTTGCGCAAGTAAACAGAACAACCAACAACCACTTCTTCATTTACAGATTTTTCGTCGCAAAGGTATCGCACTGGCTTACCTGGCCTTGGGCGAAACCGGTTTTGAACCAGCGCACCCGTTGCGCCGACGTACCGTGGGTGAACGAGTCCGGGACCACGCGGCCCTGACCCTGTTGCTGCAAGCGATCATCACCAATGGCGTTCGCTGCATTCAGTGCTTCTTCGATGTCGCCCGGTTCCAGCCAGTTCAGTCGCTTCTGCGCATTGTTGGCCCAGACGCCGGCCAGGCAATCGGCCTGCAGCTCCTGACGAACCAGCAAGCCGCCGTCGCCTTCCATCTGCCGGCCTTGTTGGCGCGCGGCCTGAATTTTTGCGGATACCCCAAGCAGGGTCTGCACATGGTGTCCGACTTCGTGAGCGATCACATAAGCCTGGGCGAAGTCGCCTGCGGCGGAAAAACGCTGGGACATTTCCTGGAAGAACGCCATGTCCAGGTAGACCTTCTGGTCCGCCGGGCAATAGAACGGGCCGGTCGCCGAGGTGGCCAGGCCGCAAGCCGAATTCACGCGGTTGCTGAACAGCACCAGGGTCGGTTCTTTGTATTGGCGACCGGCCTGCTGGAAAATTGCACCCCAGGTGTCCTCGGTGTCGCCGAGGATCGAACGCACGAACTCCGCGCCCTCATCATTGGCCGGTGGTGCCTGGCGACTCTGGTTGGTAGCGGGCGCCGATTGCTGGCCCATTTGCCCGGTCAGTTGTCCGAGGATTTGCAGCGGATCCTGGCCAGTGATCCAGCCGATGCCGACGATCAAAAGGATCGCCGTCAGGCTCAGGCCCTTGCCACCGCCGAAGCGCATGCCACCACCGCCGCCGCCAACATCATCACCACGGGCATCGACCACGTTGTCGCTGCGTCGGCCTTTTTTCCATAGCATGTGGGAATCCTCAGGTTGTCCGTGCGATGAGTGTTGCTGCCAAGTGGGAGTGGCGCCAGTCCGGTCGTCAGACAGCCTTAAGCGGCAGCGGTTCTATCCATGCGGCGATATACCGGGCCTGTTTGACCGGCGGGCTACAGGTTGGCGGCGGCGAAGGTGTCGCAATCTTCTGTGCGGCCCGTGGCAAAACCGGTTTCGAACCAGTTCACGCGCTGCCGGGAGGTGCCGTGACTGAATGTCTCTGGCCGCACGCTGGCGTTTCGCAAGCGTTGCAGGTAGTCGTCACCGAACACCGCAGCGGCATTCAGGGCGGCTTCGATATCACCAGGCTCCAGCCAATTGAGGCGCTGTTGCGCATGGTGCGCCCAGACTCCGGCCAGGCAGTCGGCCTGCAATTCCGCGCGCACCTCCAGGCCACCATCACCGGTGACGGGTTGCTGCTCGAGCAAGGCTGTCTCGAAAGGTTCGGACAGTCCCAGCTCAAGCTGCACGTGATGGCCGATTTCGTGAGCGATGATGTAGGCCCGCGCGAAGTCACCGACCACGGAAAACTGCTGCTCCAGTTGTGTGAAGAAGGTCAGGTCCAGATACACCTGTTGATTGCTCGGGCAATAGAAGGGCCCGTTGGAGGAACCGGCAAAACCACATGCCGAATTCACGCCATTGTTGAACAGCGTCAGCGTGGGGGGCGGGTAGAGTCGTCCCGATTGTGCAAACAGCTGTTTCCAGGTGTCCTCGGTGTCGCCCAGTACCGACTGGACAAACATCATTTGCGGATCCGTATCCGGTTGAATCGAGACGGAGGTGGCGGGTGGGTTCAGGGAGGGTGAAGGAGCATCCGGTGGCGTGCTCAATGCGGAGTAAAGTCCGGCACTCGCCAACGTAACCGCAGCCAGTCCGGTGCCTAAAATTTTCCCTGTCAGTGTGCGGGCATCCTTGCCCTCGCGCGTGTCGTTCACGTTGTCGCTGCGTCTTGCTTTGTTCCATAACATGATTGCGGCCTCTCATAGATGGGTGGGGCGTGTATCGCCGATCTATGAATAACCGCACTGGTAAAAGCGTGTGGGGGAAATGTGTAAGGGTTGGTAAGGCCGACGCCTTTCGTACAGCGTAAGCGGCCTTTTCACGGTTATTGGTCGAACGCATCCCACATCGGCGCAAAGTCCGGGCTGACCTGTCGCTCGCGTTTGCTGAGGCTTGCGATCAATGCACGATCCTGGTCATCCAGACTGACCTCGAGCGCTGCCAGGTTGGCCCGCTGGTTGGCCTCGCTGCTGGCCTTGGGAATCGCGGCCACGTTCGGTTGATCCAGCAGCCATTTGAGCGCGACCTGGGTTGGCAGCACAGCATGTTTGGCGGCGATCTGCTGAATTGCCGGGATGCCCGAAACCTTGTTGCGCGCCAGCGGTGTGAAGGCGGTCAATGCCAGGTCGTGCTGACGGGCGTAGTTCAGCAGGGCGTTTTGTCCGAGCAGTACGTGGTATTCGACCTGAATGGCTGACAGCGGTGCGCCCAGCTCTTCGACAACTTTGCGCAACAGCGGCAAGGGAAAATTCGCCACCCCGATGTTACGCGCCAGGCCTTGTTCCTTGAACGACACCAGGGTGTCGATGGTGCGCGGCAAATCCCAATCGGTGGTTGGCCAATGGAGCATGAACAGGTCGACGTATTCGCTGCGCAAGGCCTTGAGGCTGCGGTCCATGGAATGGCGCATGGCGTCAGGTTGCAGTTGGTCCCACCAGACTTTGGTCGTGACATGGATCTGCTCGCGGGGTGTCGGACTGTTCGCCAGCGCCTGACCGACAGCGTCTTCGTTGTTGTAGGCCGCTGCCGTGTCGATGTGCCGGTAACCCAGGGCCAGCGCCTGCTCCACGGCACGGGTGCATTCCTCGCCGAGCATTGGCCAGGTGCCGAGACCGAGTTTCGGCATATTCAAACCCTGTGCATTAACGATGTGCTGCATGGTCGATCTCCTTTTCATAAGCTGTGACGCCTGCGATATGGCGCGCGGCGATGTAGCCGAAGGTCAGCGCCGGGCCAAGGTTGATGCCGCCAGCGGGATAATGACCGCCCATGATGCTGGCCATGTCGCTGCCCGCCGCATACAACCCGGTAATAGGCTGCGCCGAGTCATCCAGGACCTGGGCATGTTCGTTGACCTGAAGCCCGGCAAAGGTGCCGAAGCAGCCCGGCTGGACTTTCACGGCATAGAAGGGGCCTTGTTCGATCGGCGCGACGCAGGGGTTGGGTTGCTGTAGTGCGTCACCCTGTTTGCGATTGTAGGGCGTGGAACCACGACCGAACTGCGGGTCCTCGCCGTTGCGCGCGTGGCGGTTGTAATCCGACACGGTGCTGCGCAAGCCAATCGGGTCGATGCCACAGGCTGCCGCCAATTCCTCAAGCGTATTGCCGGTTTTCAGATAGCCGCTGCGGATGAAGGATGACAGCGGCACCGGAAATGGCCGAGAGATGCCCAGGCCGTAACGACGCTGAAAGCCGTGGGTGCAGATCAGCCACGACGCCACCTCTTCACCTGGCGGGGCGGCGGCGACCATGGCCGTGACGTAGTCGTAGTAGCCGTTGGCTTCATTGACGAAGCGCTGGCCGTTGCTCAGCACACCGATGATGCCTGGTTTGCCCCGCTCGATGATGTGCGGGAAATGTCCCGTGCTGCCGTCGCGGTGAGGCACTTGTGATACCGGCGCCCAGGCGGCGGTCGACGCCATGTCGGTATTCACCCGGGCACCGGCACTTTCGCCCAGGCGCAGGCCATCCCCGCAAACGCCGAGGGGCGGCAAGGCCAGGTGCTCATGCCCGGTCGGTGTGCGGGGGAACAGTGCCTTGCGGCGTGCGATGTCATTGGCGAAACCACCTGCTGCGAGCACCACGGCCTTGCGTGAATGGATGCGCACCGAGCCCTTGGCGGTGATGACCACGGCACCTCGTACCCGATCATTTTCGCGCAGCAATCGGGTCACGGGCGCTGATTCCCAGAGCAGCACGCCGAGGTCATCGGCGGATTTCGCCAGGCGCGCCACCAAGGCCACGCCGTTGACCAGTTGCATCGCCCGGCCATGGACGGCGAGGTCTAACAGGTGGCGGCTGAAACGCCGCGTAACGTGCCAAGCCGCCGACAGTGAACGGGTCAGGTTGAGGAAGGCCGTAAGATCGGCCCCCGCCATGATCGGCATGCCCATGAACGAGGTTTCCCGCATGGTTTTGCGCAGACGCTTGAGCAGCGTGCCGACTTTTCGTGCGTCGTAAGGGGCCGCGATCACCGAACGTCCACCGGTGCCTGCCCCGGGTGTGTCGCCGTGAATGTCGGCAATGGTGTTGCCATCGGCGAATTGCAGCGCGGTGTGTTGTTCGAAGAACGACACCATCCGCGGGCCGGCCTCCAGGAAAGCGTCGATCATTGCCGGATCAAAGCGCGCGCCTAGCTCATGTTTCAGGTAAGTGCGCGGCAGTTCAACGTCTTCGACGATGCCCGCGCGCCGGGCCAACGGGTTGCACGGCACCCAGGCCCAGCCCCCGGACCAGGCCGTGGCACCGCCGAATACCGGGTCCTTTTCTACCACTATGACTTTGAGCCCGTGCCACGCGGCGGTCACGGCCGCCGACAGTCCCGCCGCACCGGAGCCAACGATCAGCACATCGCAGTCGATGTCGGGAAGGAAGTGCGCTTCGGCAGGCATTGTTTGAACTCCGGTGTTCTATTGTTTTGGAATCTAGTTCCAGAAAATATAAGAAACAGATGAAGCCAAACAAGTCTGGAGGGCGTAAAGCGGGCGGTTATCGAACGCACAGTTCCAGATTTCGCATTCGTGCTGTTGTCTTCTAGAATCGAGCAAATTTTGCGTGGAAGCGACCATGGCCGGCAGTCAGATCGAACGTGTTTTCAGTGTGCTCGAAAGCCTCACCAGCGATCCCCGTGGCCTGCCGATGCAGACCCTGGCGGAGCAACTGGACATCCCCAAGAGCGCGACTCATCGCCTGCTGGCCGAGCTGATCCGTCTCGGTTACGTGCGGCAGAATCCGGACAATTTGCGTTATCACCTCTCGACCAAACTGGTGGCGATGGGTTTCCGCTACCTGTCGAGCAGCGGTGCCGACATCGTGCAGCCGGTGCTTGACCGCCTGGCTCAGGAAACCGGCGAGCTGGTCCGCCTGGGTGTGATCGATGGCGAGCGTCAGACCTGGATCGCCAAGTCCCAGGGCGCCCGTTCCGGTCTGCGTTACGACCCGGACATGGGCCGCGATGCGCCGTTGTTCTACACCGCCTCGGGGCATGCGTGGCTGGCGTGCATGAGCGATGCCGAAGCCTTGTCGCTGGTGGAACGGCAGGGCGCGCAGGTGCCGGAACATGTGGGACCGAACGCACCGCGCTCGAACATCGAATTGCTTGAACGCCTACGCCTGGCGCGGGAGCAGGGCTACGCCTGGGTCGAGGAGAGCTCGGCGGTCGGCACTTCGGCAATTGCGGCCGTAGTGCGCCATCCCGCCGATGGACGGGTGATCGGCGTGCTCAGCATTGCCGGGCCGAGTGCGCGGATGCCGGGGGCGAGGTTGCATGAGCTGGCGCCGTTGCTGTTGGCGTTTACCGAGGAGTTGTCGGCGGCAAGTCTGGCGTCGGAGTTGTTCAACTAAAAGCGCCGAAATCCCTTGTGGGAGCGGGCTATCCCGGGATTTGTGTCTGCCTGCAGTCCCCTGTAGGAGCTGGCTTGCCAGCGATGGCGGAGTGTCATGGTGATGACAGTTGCACCCACACTTTGAACAGCGTTCAGCTTGAGAAGCTGTGCGCTGTTCGAACACTTTCAGAATGGCTCTGTGTGAGAATCTGGAACCAGGTTCTAAATTATTGGAACTCATCGCTCCAATAACATTCACAAGAGGACCGTATCTTGAATTCGCCACTTCGCATCGCTTTGATTGGTGCTGGCAACATGGGCCAGCAGCATTACCAGTATCTGCAATCCATGACCGAAGCGACCTTGTGCGCCGTGGCCGATCCCGGGCCACAGGCAGCAAGACTTGCGGCGCAATGGGATGTGGCGTATTTCGCCGATCATCGCCAGATGCTGGAGCAGGCGAAGCGGGACGCCGTCATCGTCGCCAACCCGAACACGCTGCACGTCAGCACGGCCCTCGATTGCCTCGCGGCCGGTGTGCCGGTACTGCTGGAAAAACCGGTGGGCGTGCACCTGGATGAAGCCAGGGAGTTGGTGGCTGCCTCGAAGGCGAGTGGCGTTGCGGTACTGGTCGGACATCATCGTCGCCACAATCCGCTGATCGTCCGCGCCCATGAACTTGTCCACAGCGGCGCACTGGGTCGGCTGACCACGGTCACGGCGCTCTGGCAGTTGCGCAAGCCCGACAGCTATTTCGAAACACCCTGGCGCCGCGAGGCCGGTGCGGGGATGTTGCTGACCAATCTGATCCACGACCTCGATCTGCTGCGGCATTTGTGCGGTGAAGTGCGTCAGGTTCAGGCCATCACCAGCAACGCCATTCGCGGGTTTGCCAACGAGGATTGCGCGGCGGTGTTGTTGCAATTCGACAACGGTGCGCTGGGCAGCCTGACCGGCTCCGATGCGGTGGCTGCGCCCTGGAGTTGGGAGCTGGATTCGGGGGAGAACCCGGTGTACCCGCGTCATCCTGATCAACCCTGCTACCTGCTGGCCGGGACAGGTGGGGCGCTGAGCATTCCGCAGCTTAAACGCTGGCACTACAACGAAGTCGACGGCGGCTGGCATCAACCGTTGCTGGCAACCCAGGAAAACTTCAGTGCCGATGAAGCCCTGCGTTTGCAGTTGCAGCACTTCGTGCGCGTTGCGCGCCGGGAGGTCGAGCCGCTGGTGAGTGCCGCCGATGCCGCGCGTACGTTGGCGCTGATCGAAGCCATCCGCGAAGCCGCCGAAACCGGGCGTGCCTGCGCGCCATCCTTGATCGAGGGTTGAGCATGAGCGAGCGAATCTTCTCCCTGGCCAGCCTGACCGTGCTGGAGTTGTCACCGCCCGACATGGTCGAGGTCGCCGCGCGGGCCGGGTACAGCCATGTCGGCTTGCGCCTGGTACCGGCAACCCCTGAGGAGCACCATTTTTCCCTGGTGGCCGACCACGAATTGCGGCGCCAGACCCTGGCGCGTCTGCGTGACACCGGTATTGGGGTGCTGGACGTCGAAATCCTGCGGCTCAAGCCGGAAACCGTCGTCGCCGATTTCGAGAAAATCCTCGCGGTGGGTGCCGAGTTCGGCGCCAGTGAATTGCTGGTGGCCGGTAACGATCCTGACGAACAGCGGCTGACGGAGCATTTTGCCGAGCTCTGTGATCTGGCGGCAATCTATGGGCTGCACCCGCATCTGGAGTTCATGCCCTGGACCGATGCGCGCAATCTTCAACAAGCTGCGCGTATCGTGGAAAACGCCGGGCGTGAAAACGGCGCAGTGTTGGTCGACGCCTTTCACTTCGACCGCTCTGGATCACGGTTGGAAGAACTGGTCAAAGTTGCCCCCTCACGGTTACGGTATGCACAGTTGTGTGACGTCGCAGGGCCACGGCCTGGCGATATGGCGGAAATCTTGCGTCAGGCGCGTAACGAACGGCGTTTTCCCGGTGATGGCGATTGCGACCTGCCGGGGTTGTTGCGCGGTTTGCCGGCTGGCATACCGTTGAGCCTGGAGATTCCCACCCTGCAGTTGCTGGAGCAGGGTGTGAGTGGATTGGATCGGGCGCAGATGGCACTTGATAAAACCCGGGAATTGTTGGCGCGGCTATAAGTGCTGCTGCGCACCTTTCGCTTGTAGGAGCGAGCTTGCTCGCGATGGACGTGAGGGCGCCGTGTTTGTCCAGGCGGCCATCATCATCGTTGACGACCATCGCGAGCAAGCTCGCTCCTACAGGTGATGCTTTTGATTTCAAGTAAGGAAACCCAATGACCGTCAGCACCCCGCTTTCCGGCGTCAATCAGCCCTTCAAAGGGATCCTGCTGATCGTTGTCGCAACCTTCCTGTTTTCCAGCCACGATGCCTTTTCCAAATACCTCTCGGGTTTCTATCCCATTGTCATGGTGGTGTGGGCGCGTTACGTGGTTCACACCTTGTTGATGGCCGGGATTTTCCTGCCGCAGTCCGGGCTGGGGGTGCTGCGTACAAAACGGCCGTTAATGCAGGTGACCCGGGCGCTGTGTTTGCTGGGCACCAGTCTGTTTTTCACCACGGGGCTGATGTACATCCCGCTGGCCGAGGCCACCTCGGTCAACTTCCTCGCTCCGGTGCTGGTGACCGCGTTGTCGGTTCCGCTGCTTGGCGAGCGGGTGACGCGGGGACAATGGCTGGCGGTGATTTTCGGTTTCAGCGGGGTGCTGATCATCGTTCACCCAGGCGGAGACCTGTTTACCCCGGCGGTGTTGCTGCCGTTCTGCTCGGCATTGTTTTTCTGCTTCTATCAACTGCTGACGCGCAAGCTCAGCGAGATCGATAGCCCAACCACCAGCAACTTTTTCGCAGGCTTGTGCAATACGCTGGTGATGAGTGCGCTGGTGCCGTTCTTCTGGCAGACGCCGAATCTGGTACACGGCGCGATGATGCTGGCGCTGGGTGCCTGCGGGATGACGGCTCACCTGTTCCTGACCCAGGCTTTCCGCCTCGCGGCACCGGCACTGCTGGCACCGTTCAGCTATTGCCAGATCATCTTCGCGGGTCTGCTGGGCTGGCTGCTGTTTTCCCACACGCCGACACTGACCACCGTGCTCGGTATTGCCGTGATCTGCTGCAGCGGGTTGGCCGCGGCCTGGCAGCAAAGCCGCAAAGGTTAATCAGGAAGTCCTGGGAAATCGTAGGAGCCGGCTTGCTGGCGATGGACTCCAGTGCGCCGCGTTTATCCGGTTCACACGCGTCATCGTTAACGACCATCGCTGGCAAGCCAGCTCCTACAAGGGACCGCGCCCGAGTCGAAATAGTGTGAACACCAAACTGTAGGAGCCGGCTTGCTGGCGGCGGACTCAAGTGCGCCGCGTTTATCCAGTTCATGCGCGTTTTCGTTAACGACCATCGCTGGCAAGCCAGCTCCTACAAGGGACCGCGTTCCAGTCGAAATAGTGTGAACACCAAACTGTAGGAGCCGGCTTGCTGGCGATGGACTCCAGTGCGCCGCGTTTATCCAATTCATACGCGTCATCGTTAACGACCATCGCTGGCAAGCCAGCTCCTACAAAACACCGCGTCCGAGTCGACATGATGTGAACATCAAACTGTAGGAGCCGGCTTGCTGGCGATGGACTCCAGTGCGCCGCGTTTATCCAGTTCATGCGCGTTTCCGTTAACGACCATCGCTGGCAAGCCAGCTCCTACAAGGGACCGCGTTCCAGTCGAAATAGTGTGAACACCAAACTGTAGGAGCCGGCTTGCTGGCGATGGACTCAAGTGCGCTGCGTTTATCCAGTGCATACGCGTCATCGTTAACGACCATCGCTGGCAAGCCAGCTCCTACAAGGGACCGCGTTCCAGTCGAAATAGTGTGAACGCCAAACTGTAGGAGCCGGCTTGCTGGCGATGGACTCAAGTGCGCCGCGTTTATCCAGTTCATACGCGTTTTCGTTAACGACCATCGCTGGCAAGCCAACTCCTACGAGACTGCGTCCGGTCGAAAAGGAACAGTGAAAGAACCAAAAAAAACGCAGGCCCGTGATCGGGCCTGCGCCGAGGGAACATCAGCCTTCTACTTGCGGAATCTTGCGGGGTGCCATGAAGTACATCCAGGTCAGCGCGATGAAGTACATCGCCGGGATCAGGGTGAACAGCACTGTGTAGTTGTTGTTGGTGACGGTCAGGATATGGCCGACCAACTGGGTCATGAACATCCCGCCAATCGCCGCGCACATGCCACCGAAGCCGAACACCGTACTCATCATGTGCTTGGGCGTGTAGTCCATCACCAGGCTCCAGATGTTCGCGGTCCAGGCCTGGTGCGCGCCGATGGCCAGGGAGATGGCGGCCACCGCGACCCACAGGTTGCTGGAGCCGGCCGCCATGATCACGCCGATGATGCAGCAGGCGAACAGGAACATGGACATCAGTCGCGCCTTGATCGGGTTGACGCCGCGGCCGATCAGGAACGAGGAAAGGATGCCGCCGCCAACGCTGCCGAAGTCGGCAGTGAGGTAGATGATGATCAGCGGAATGCCCATCTGGGTCACGTTGATGCCCAGGTTGTATTGCTGGTTGAGGAACGGCGGTAGCCAGTACAGGTAGAACCAGAACACCGGGGCGGTCATCGAGTAGGCGAGGGCGAAGGCCCAGGTGCCGCGCATGCGCAGGATTTTCGAGAACGGCACGCGGGTTTGTTCCGGTTCGACTTCATTCTGGATGTAGTCCAGCTCCGACTGTTTGACGCTCGGGTGGTCTTCCGGGTTGAAGTACTTCAGGCCCCAGAGCACGAGCCAGATCCCGCCCAGTGCCGACATGCACAGGAACGCGGCTTGCCAGCCCCAGATGTGCAGGATCAGTGGCAGCAGCATCGGGGTGAACATCGCACCGACGTTGGTGCCAGCGTTGAAAATGCCGGTGGCCACGGCGCGCTCGCCGGCCGGGAACCACAGGCGCGTGGTTTTCACGCAAGCCGGGTAGTTCGCGGCTTCGGTCAGGCCGAGGATGAAGCGGCAGACCATGAAGCCGACCGCCGAAGTGGCCAGGCCATGGGCGCCGGTCGCCAGGCTCCAGAGCAGCACGGCGCAGAAGAACACGCGTTTGACGCCGACCCGGTCGATCAGGCGGCCCTGCAATACGAAACCGATGGCGTAGCCGACCTGGAACCAGAAGTTGATGTTGGCGTAGTCCATCGCCGTCCAGCTCATTTCCTTGGCCAGGATGGGTTGCATCACGCCCAGGGCGGCGCGGTCGATGTAGTTGAGGGTGGTGGCGAAGAACACCAGCGCCAGCATGCCCCAACGGGTTTTGCCGACTGCCATGGCGCCGCGGATTTTGTCGCCGATACCGCCGGCAGTGACGCTCATGGCCGGAGCCATGCGTGAGCTTTGGGAAGGAAGCATATGTACCACCCGTTTTTTGAATTTGTTATTTGGTGTTTTGGACATCGCGGCCGGTGCTGCGAGTTCGGACTCAATGTGTGGTCGATGTTGGGCAGTGGACAAAAAATCGTCAATTCGCCAACTACCATTTTGTTCGATAATCGAACACAAAACTAACTGGGTAGTACACTTTAAATTGCTGTGTGGGATCGCGCAGCCAATAATTCACTCAAAGCTAAACACGATCCCTGTAGGAGCCCGGCTTGCCGGCGATAGCGTCCGCGAGATCGCCATCGCCGGCGAGCCGGGCTCCTGCAAAAGCGTGCGATGTCCCTAACAAGATTGCCTCCACCACCGGGAGTCGAAATATGCAGCGTTCCATTGCCACCGTATCCTTGAGCGGTACCCTGCCGGAAAAACTCGAAGCCATTGCCGCCGCCGGGTTCGACGGCGTCGAGATTTTCGAAAACGACCTTCTCTACTACGACGGCAGCCCGCGGGAAATTAAACAGATGTGCGCCGATCTCGGGATCGCCATCACCCTGTTTCAACCGTTCCGTGATTTCGAAGGCTGTCGACGTGACCGGCTGTCGCGCAACCTGGAGCGCGCCGAGCGCAAATTCGACCTGATGCAGGAACTGGGCACCGACCTGGTGCTGGTGTGCAGCAACGCCTCGGCCGAGTCCATCGGTGATGAACAGATTCTGGTCGACGATCTGCGACTGCTGGCTGAGCACGCCGGGGCACGCGGCCTGCGCATCGGTTACGAAGCGCTGGCCTGGGGCCGGCATGTGAACACCTATCAACAGGTGTGGAACATCGTGCGCCAGGCCGATCACCCAAGCCTTGGCGTGCTGTTGGACAGTTTTCACACCTTGTCGCTCAAGGGTGATCCAAGTGCCATCGCCGAGATTCCCGGCGACAAGATTTTCTTCGTGCAAATGGCCGACGCGCCGATCCTGGCCATGGACGTGCTGGAGTGGAGCCGGCATTTTCGCTGCTTCCCGGGCCAGGGTGAATTCGACTTGCCGGGGTTCCTCGCGCCAATCATCAAGAGCGGCTACACCGGGCCATTGTCGCTGGAAATTTTCAACGACGGTTTCCGCGCCGCGCCGCCGCGAGCCAACGCCGCCGACGGTTTGCGTTCGCTGCTGTATCTGGAAGAGAAAACCCGCGAGCGTCTGGCGCAGGAGACCAAGCCTGCGGCCAACCCCGAGATTCTGTTCGAAACGCCCAAGGCCAGTGAGTACAACGGCATCGAATTTCTCGAGTTTGCCGTGGACGAAAGCCTCGGGGCCAAGCTCTCCCATTGGCTGGAACGACTGGGCTTCGTCAAGGCCGGGCAGCATCGGTCCAAGAGCGTCAGCCTGCTGCGCCAGGGCGATATCAACCTGATCCTCAACTCAGAGCCTTACTCCTTCGGCCACAGCTTTTTCGAAGCCCACGGTCCGTCGTTGTGCGCCACCGCCGTGCGGGTCAAGGACAGCGCGAGCGCATTGGCCCGTGCCGTGGCCTACAAGGGCCAGCCCTATCGCGGACTGGTCGGCCCCAATGAACTGGAACTCGCCGCTGTGCGTGCGCCGGATGGCAGCCTGATTTATCTGGTGGACCAGGATGCCGACGTCTACGGCACCGACTTCAATCTGCTGGCGGATGCGCCAGTCAGCGGTGGCCTCAAGCGCATCGACCACATGGCCATGGCGCTGCCGGCCGACAGCCTTGACAGCTGGGTGCTGTTCTATAAGAGCCTGCTGGATTTCGCGGCGGACGATGAAGTCGTGCTACCGGATCCTTATGGTCTGGTGAAGAGCCGTGCCTTGCGCAGCCGCGACAGTTCGATCCGCCTGCCGCTGAACATTTCCGAGAACCGCAACACCGCGATCTCACACGCGCTGTCGAGTTATCGCGGCTCCGGTGTGCATCACATCGCGTTTGATTGCGATGACATCTTTGCCCAGGTCAGCCGTGCAAAAGAGGCGGGTGTGCCGCTGCTGGATATCCCGCTCAACTACTACGATGACCTGGCGGCGCGGTTCGACTTCGACGACGAGTTCCTCAGCGAACTGGCCTACTACAATGTGTTGTACGATCGCGACGCCCAGGGCGGTGAGCTGTTTCATGTGTACACCGAGCCGTTCGAGGGGCGATTCTTCTTCGAGATCATCCAGCGTAAAAATGGTTATGCCGGCTACGGCGCGGCCAACGTCGCGGTGCGCCTGGCGGCCATGGCCAAATCCCGCAGCGGCGCATTGCGTCAGGCGAAGTTGTAGGAAATTCGTAAACGCGGGATTAAACGTGGGCTGCGCGGGTTCCCTCACCGTGTCGCGCGGCCCATAATCGCCAGCCTGTGCAGTGATGGCCGTGAGCCCGCAATGACAATGACCTCAGAACTCCCCGCAGCTTCCGTAGAACCAGGTGTAGAGCCGCGCAAGAGTCGCAAGAACAACCCGGAAAAGACCCGCGAGAACATCCTGCAGGAGGCGATCGTCGAATTCGTCCAGCAGGGGCTTTCCGGTGCTCGTGTCGATGCCATCGCCGAGCGCATCCACACCTCCAAGCGCATGATCTATTACTACTTCGGCAGTAAGGAGCAGCTCTACGTCGAGGTGCTGGAGAAACTCTACGGCGATATCCGCAACACCGAAAATCGCCTGCACCTGGCGGAGTTGGCGCCGATCGAAGCCATTCGGCGGTTGGTGGAGTTCACCTTCGACCACCATGATCGCAACGTCGATTTCGTGCGCATCGTCAGTATCGAGAACATTCACAACGCCGAGTATGTGAAGCGCTCCGATGCGATCAAGGCGATGAACAACACCATCCTCGATTCACTGGGCGAGATTCTGCGTCGCGGCGCCGAGCAGGGGCTGTTCCGTACCGGGCTTGATCCGCTGGATGTGCATTTGCTGATCAGTTCGTTTTGCTTCTATCGCGTCTCGAACCGCCATACATTTGGTGAGATTTTTCAGATCGACCTGCCGGACGAACGCATCAAGCAGCGTCATCGCGAGATGATTTGCGAGTCGGTGTTGCGCTACCTGCAAGCCTGATACAGCTGTGTGAATCGCCTTTGTAGGAGCCGGCTTGCTGGCGATCGCGTCTGCATGATCGCCATCGCCAGCAAGCCGGCTCCTACAAGTCGCGTCAGCCATTCATGCTCTGGAAATGCTCAAGCATCCGCTGGGCATCCGGTACCACGCCGCTGAACAACTCGAACGCCTTCACCGCCTGAAACACCGCCATGTTGCCGCCGTCCAGCGTCCGGCAACCGAGGGCGCGGGCGTTGCGCAGCAGTTCGGTTTCCAGCGGGAAGTAAACGATCTCCGCCACCCACAATTCGGCGCGCAGCAACTCCACCGGCACCGGCATGCCCGGCAGCTTTTTCATGCCCATCGGCGTGGTGTTCACCAGGCCGTCAGCCTGGGCCATGGCGCTGGGCAGGTCATGCCCGGCCACCGCCCGACCGGCATTGAAATGCTGATTGAGGTTGTCGGCCAGATCCTGTGCGCGGTGGATGTCCACATCGAAAATGCTCAGCTGTTGTACGCCTTCACTCAACAACGCGTGGGCCACCGCCGCACCTGCGCCGCCAGCGCCCATTTGTACGACACGCTCAATGGCAACGCCCTTCAAGCCCCGACGAAAACCCTCGGCAAAGCCCAGGCAATCGGTGTTGTGGCCGATGCGTTTGCCATCCTTGAGCACCACCGTGTTGACCGCACCGATACCGCGCGCCTCCGGCGAGAGTTCGTCGAGCAGCGGGATGATCGCCTGCTTGCATGGAAAGGTGATGTTCAGCCCGGTGAAATGCATGCGCTCGGCAGCCATCAACAGGTCGGGCAGGGCGTTGCTGTCGAGTTTCAACTGATCAAGATCAATCAGGCGATACAGGTAGCGCAGCCCTTGGGCGTCGCCTTCGTGCTCGTGCAGCGCCGGCGTGCGGGAAGCCTGGATGCCGGCGCCGATCAGCCCGGCCAGTACCGCGTGGTTCTGAGTCACGGCGATCACCCCTTCAAACGTTGGCTGAAGTGTTCCAGTGCCAGGCGATAGCCATGACTGCCGAAACCGGCCATCACGGCAGTTGCGATGGCGGAAACGAACGAGTGGTGGCGGAAGGGCTCGCGGGCGTGGACGTTGGACAGGTGGACTTCGATCACCGGCAGTTCGCTGGCGACCAGGGCGTCGCGAATGGCGACGGAGGTGTGGGTCCACGCGGCCGGGTTGATCAAGATCCCGGCACAGCGGCCACGGGCGCCGTGAATCCAGTCGAGCAGTTCGCCTTCATGGTTGGTCTGGCGAAACTCCACTGCCAGGCCGAACTCTTCGGCGGTACGTGCGCACAGGGACGAAATGTCTGCCAGGGTTTCGTGGCCGTAAGTCGCCGGTTCACGGGTGCCGAGCAGGTTCAGATTCGGGCCGTTGAGCACCAGAACGATAGGGGACATCGGAATCTCTCCACTTATTATTTTTGGAATTGGCCGAGGTTCCCGGCCTGTGGGGATAAATTGTACTAACTGGTTAATACGGTCAATTGGAGAGACGGCACGCGGGCGCTTTGTGGGCGGTGATCGGACACTTTCGCTGTCAGCGCGGCAAATGCTCCACCAGAAAATCGATGAACGCCCTCAGGCGCAACGGCATGTGGCGACTTTGCGGGTACAGCAGCGTGAATGGCCGCGAGCGCCCGCCATAGGGCTTGAGCACTTCCACCAGCGAGCCGTCGGCCAGTTCCTTTTCAACGATAAAGCGATAGGTCTGAAACAACCCCGCCCCGTGTTTGGCCAGCGTCACCCCGCCCAGTACATCATCGGAACAACTGAGGTTGCCCTCGGCCAGAATCTCCCGGGGTACGCCTTCATCATTGAACAACCAGGCAATGCGCCGGCCGCTGCTGGGCAGTTCGTACTGAATGCATTCGTGGTGTTCGAGGTCGCCCAGGGTTTGTGGAGTGCCGGCCCGTTTCAGGTAATCCGGGCTGGCGATCAGCACCAGGGCGGCATCTTCCAGTTGTCGGGCGATCAGGCCGGAGTCCGGGATGGCTCGCACCCGAATCGCCATGTCGTAGCCTTCGCCGACGAAATCGATGTTGCGATTACTGATGTGCGACTCGACCTTCACTGCCGGATAGCGCGCCCGGAATTCGGGCAACAGCGGCAGGATTCGATGATGCGCGTAGGTGGTCGGAATACTGATGCGCAAGGTTCCGGACGGCACTTGCTGCTGGCCCATGACCTCGCGCTGGGCCTCGACCAGTTGCGCCAGGGCCTGGCGACATTCCTCGTAATAACGGCGACCACTGTCGGTCAGCTTCACGCTGCGGGTGGTGCGCGCAAACAGACGCACACCGAGGCGTTCTTCCATGCGCGACACCGAACGGCTCACGGCTGCCGGCGTCACCCCAGCCACCAGTGCCGCAGCGGTGAAGCTACCGGCCTCGGCGGCCAGGCAAAACAGTTCGATGCTGCCCAACTGAAGATCGTCGAATTGTCGCTGCATGATTGATTACACCGGGGATCAGATGAAGTATCCGACCCAGTATTTATCAGTCTCCCGCGCACGAATACAAAAAAACCGTCACGAGGACGGCTTTTTTGTGGTGGCGTTTGCCATCAACGCCGGGTCAGCATCACCCCGGATTCCATGTGATGGGTCCACGGGAACTGGTCGAACATCGCGCATCGGGTGATGCGGTGGGTGTCGTGCAGTTGGGCGATGTTTGCCGCCAGGGTCTCCGGATTGCAGGAGATGTACAGGATGTTGTCGAAGCGTCGGGTCAGCTCGCAGGTGTCCGGGTCCATGCCGGCGCGAGGCGGGTCGACGAACACGCTGCCGAACTCGTAGCTCTTGAGATCGATGCCGTGCAGGCGCCGGAACGGGCGCACTTCGTTCAGGGCTTCGGTCAGCTCTTCGGCGGACAAACGCACCAAGGTGACGTTATCCACCGCGTTTTCGCTGAGATTGCTCAAGGCCGCGTTGACCGATGTCTTGCTGATTTCGGTGGCCAGCACTTTGCGCACGCGGGTGGCGAGCGGCAGGGTGAAGTTGCCGTTGCCGCAATACAGCTCCAGCAAATCATCGGAGCGATCGCCAAGCGCATCGTATGCCCAGTTGAGCATCTTCTGGTTCACCGTGCCGTTGGGCTGGGTGAACGCGCCTTCAGGCTGGCGATAGCTGAAGGTGCGGCCGCCGACTTCCAGCTTCTCGACCACGTAATCGTGACCGATGACTTCGCGCTTGCCCTTGGAGCGGCCGATGACGCTGACGTTCAGGTCCGTTGCCAGTTTCGACGCCGCCGCATGCCAGTGCTCGTCCAGCGGGCGGTGATAGCACAGGGTGATCATCGCGTCGCCAGCCAGGGTGGTCAGGAACTCCACCTGGAACAGCTTGTGGCTCAGGGGCGCGCTGGCTTGCCAGGCGGCCTTGAGCTGCGGCATCAACTGGTTGATGCGCAAGCTGGCAATCGGAAACTCTTCGATCAGGATTGGCGTGCGCTTGTCTTCCTGGGAAAACATCGCGTAGTGACGCTCGCCGGCCTCGCGCCACAGGCGGAATTCGGCGCGCAGGCGGAAGTTTTTCAGCGGCGAATCGAAAACGGCGGGTTCCGGTGCATCGAACGGGGCCAGCAGGTCACGCAGACGCGTGACCTTTTCTTCGAGCTGAACGGCGTAGGCCTGGGAATCAAAAGTCATGCGTTGAACCAACCCAGCTTGATCACGAACAGAATCGACAGGATCACCAGCGCCGGGTTCAGCTCACGGCCACGACCGGACATCAGCTTGATGGCGGTCCAGGAAATGAAACCGAAGGCGATGCCATTGGCGATGGAATAAGTGAACGGCATTGCCAGCGCGGTGATCACCACCGGCGCGGCGACGGTAATGTCGTCCCAGTCTATTTCGGCCAGGCCGGATGTCATCAGCACGGCGACGAACAGCAGGGCCGGCGCTGTGGCGAAGGCCGGAACGCTGGCGGCCAGTGGCGAGAAGAACAGCGCCAGCAGGAACAGGATCGCCACCACGACGGCGGTCAGGCCGGTGCGGCCACCGGCACTCACGCCGGCTGCGGATTCGATGTAGCTGGTGGTGGTCGAGGTACCCAGCAGGGAACCGGCCATGGCGGCGGTGCTGTCGGCGATCAGCGCGCGGCCCATTTTCGGCATATGGCCGTCCTTGCCCATCAGGCCGGCGCGCTTGGCGACGCCGATCAGAGTGCCGGAGTTGTCGAACAGATCGACGAACAGGAAGGCGAAAATCACGCTGACCAGACCGATGTCCAGCGCACCCTTGATGTCCAGTTGCAGGAAAGTCGGGGCCAGCGACGGCGGCATCGACATCACGCCGCCGAACGGGGTGAAGCCCATCACGATGGAAATGATGGTCACCACCAGGATGCCGATCAGCACCGCACCGCGCACAGCAAGTGCTTCAAGCGCGACGATCAGGGCAAAGCCGAGGGTGGCGAGGATTGGTGCCGGTTGTTTCAGGTCACCGAGGCCGACCATGGTCGCCGGGTTGCTGACCACGATGCCTGCGTTGTGCAGGGCGATCAACGCCAGGAACAGGCCGATACCCGCAGCAATCGCCGAGCGCAGCGGTAGCGGGATGCTGTTGATGATCCATTCACGGATGCGGAAGATCGACAGCAGGAAGAAGCACACCGCCGAGATGAACACCGCCCCCAGTGCCACTTGCCAGGTGTGGCCCATGTGCAGGACTACGGTGTAGGTAAAGAAGGCGTTCAGGCCCATGCCCGGTGCGAGGGCGATCGGGTAGTTGGCGATCAGGCCCATGACCGTGGAGCCGATGGCGGCGGCCAGGCAGGTGGCGACAAACACTGCGCCCTTGTCCATGCCGGTCTCGCCGAGGATGCTCGGGTTGACGAACAGAATGTAGGCCATGGCCAAAAAGGTCGTGACGCCCGCCAGAATCTCGGTCCGCACGTTGGTGTTGTGTGCCTTGAGTTGAAACAGCCTTTCCAGCATGTCTGCTCCCCGTGGCGCGCCGGGCGCCGTGAATGTATCGACCTCAACAGCAAAGCACAGGCAGCAGAACGCGCCTGGAAATTACTGTGGGCCGGAAAAAGCCGCGCATCATACCAGTAGCTTGGGAATATGGCTGCTTATGGCGGTGATCGTCGTCGATGTTTTGCGCCAAAGCCAAGTGCGCCATACTGCGCGCTGGTTTTTTGGGGTGGATGGGTCCTGCATGAAAAGGCGTCTGGTTAGCGTGTTCAGCGTATTGATGGCGCTGTTGCTCGGGGCACAAACGGCCACGGCGGCATCGGCCCCGCCACTGACGCAATTGAAAGTACTCAAAGTTGCGTCGCCTTCCTGTGGTGTCGAGAACATCGATGAAGGGCAAACCCAGACGCGCTGCGATCACAACGGCCCGAACATCACCGTGTACGTGCTGGAAGTGGGTTACGGGCGTGAGGCCCATGTCGCCCTGGACGGTTTTGAAGTGAACGGCACTCGCACGCCGGTCTGCGCGTTCAAGAACGGCAACCTGACCAGTTGCACCCCCGGGGAAAAAACCGTCGGCTATTTGTACGCCCTTGACCTGGCGGGCAAGCAGGAAGGCACGTTGACCTTCAGCAATACCTCGATCAATGCGCCCGGCAATACGATGTCGACGCAGCTTTACATCAAGTAGCCACAGGTCTCGAACAAGGGGCAGGAAAGCTGACTACGCTTAAAAGATCATTCTGTGGACAAAACCTGATGACCTTTAGAGCCTTGATTGCCCTTGCCGAGGGCACCGACGACCTGCAGACCGTGACCCTGATCGACGTATTGCGCCGCGCCAAGATAGAAGTGGTGGTGGCCAGTATCGAAGGTCGGCGCATGCTCACCTGCGCCCGCGGCACTCGGCTGACGTCCGATGCGATGCTGGTGGACTTGCTGGCGCAACCCTTCGACCTGATTGCCTTGCCCGGTGGCGCGGTGGGTTCGCAGCACCTGGCAGCGCACCAACCCCTGCAACAATTGATCAAGGATCAGGCGGCGGCCGGGCGCCTGTTCGCCGGCATTGCCGAAGCGCCCGCCATGGCGCTGCAAGCCTTTGGCGTATTGCGTCAAAGGCGCATGACTTGCCTGCCCTCGGCCAGCCATCAACTGTTGGGCTGTAACTTCGTCGATCAACCGGTGGTGGTCGACGGCAATTGCATCACCGCCCAGGGCTCGGCTGCTGCGTTGGCATTTGCCCTGGCGCTGGTGGAGCAACTCTGCGGTAAGGCCACGCGTATGGCGGTAGCGGGGGAGTTGCTGGTTTAGCCTGCCTGGACTTTCGCTTCTTCCTTCTCTTCATCTTTAGCCACGTGCATGCGATCGCGGCTGGCCAGTGTCGGGAACAGTTTTACCCACACTCCGGTCACCACCAGCGTGCCGATCCCGCCCATGACCACGGCTGGCACGGTGCCGAACCAGTGGGCAGTCAGGCCCGATTCGAATTCACCCAACTGGTTCGAAGCACCGATGAACAGACCGTTCACGGCGCTGACCCGGCCGCGCATTTCGTCCGGGGTCTCCAGTTGCACGAACGAGGCGCGGATCACCATGCTGATCATGTCTGCCGCACCCAACACCACCAGCACCGCCAGGGAAAACCAGAACGAGGTCGACAGGCCGAAGGCGATGGTTGCCACGCCGAAAATACCCACGGCGGTGAACATCACACGCCCGACGTTGCGCTCCACGGCAAACCGCGCCAGGAACAGCGACATCAGCAGCGCACCCACCGCCGGTGCCGAACGCAACAGACCCAGCCCCCATGGGCCGGTCAGCAGGATGTCCTTGGCGAACACCGGCAGCAACGCCGTCGCACCGCCCAATAGCACCGCAAACAGATCGAGGGAGATTGCCCCGAGAATGTCCGGACGACTGCGGATGAAGCGAATGCCCGCCAGCAGTGAATCCAACGTGGCCTTGCCCTTGTTCAGCGGGGTTTGCCGAGCTGGCAGGTTGAGCATCAGCGAACAGGCGATGACATACAGCAGCACCGTCGGGCCATACACCCAGACGCTGCCGAAGGCGTAGAGCAAACCGCCAAGGGCCGGAGCGACGATGGTGGCCGATTGCTGGGCCGATTGCGCGGCAGCCACCGCACGGGGAAACAGCGCGCTGGGCACGATGCTTGGCAGCAGGGCCTGGGTGGTCGGCATCTCAAAGGAACGGGCGGCACCGAGCAGGAAGGCCAGGATGAAAATCATTTCCCGGGTGACATGATCGGTCGCGCTGCCGATGGCCAGCGACAGGGCGATCAATGCCTGCAAGAACTGGCAGATCGCCGCCACCTTGCGCCGGTCATAGCGATCGGCGACGTGCCCGGTGTGCAGCATGAACAGCACGCGCGGGGCGAACTCGACCAGGCCGACCAGACCCAGGTCGAGCACGTTGCCGGTCAACTGATACAGGTTCCAGCCGATGGCCACGGTGAGCATCTGGAAGCCGCTGGCGGTAAAGACCCGGGCCAGCCAGAACGCGAGAAAAGGGCGATGGTGACGTAACAGCAACGGCTCTTGGCTGGGCATCTGCGGGGAAATCTGGGGAAAGGGGAAGGTCGAGATTATCACCAACCTGTAACAGGAAGTTGCCATGACAAAAAAATTAGTTAGCCAGACATCGATTTTCCACAGGAAATGTATTTCAGGTCGTGACCAAGGCCGTGAGGCAACTTGTCACGCGGCAAAAGACCACGCGGTTCATCCCCGAAATTGGGACTACTCTTTCATCGTTGATTGATCCAGATCAAAACCCACAAAAGGAATTGATCCGGCGGCCGCAAGGCCAGACTCCCTGCGTTGTGATGCGTGCAAAAAAAAAGAACAAACAGAGATTCGCCACACTCCATACCCGTGGGGGCCGTGGGTGCAGGCTTCCAGCCAGCAGCCGTACTACCTGACAGAGGAAGACTTATGTTCGGTTTAGAGGCACTTGATCTCGCCCGAATTCAGTTCGCGTTCACCATCTCGTTCCACATCCTGTTTCCGGCCATCACCATCGGCCTGGCGAGTTACCTGGCGGTACTCGAAGGCCTGTGGCTGAAAACCCATAACGACACCTACCGTGACCTCTACCATTTCTGGTCGAAGATCTTTGCCGTCAACTTCGGCATGGGGGTGGTTTCCGGCCTGGTCATGGCCTATCAGTTCGGCACCAACTGGAGCCGCTTTTCGGACTTCGCCGGTTCGGTAACCGGGCCTTTGCTGACCTATGAAGTGCTCACGGCATTCTTCCTCGAGGCCGGGTTCCTCGGCGTCATGCTGTTTGGCTGGAACAAGGTCGGGCGTGGCCTGCACTTCTTTGCCACCGTGATGGTGGCCATCGGTACGCTGATCTCGACCTTCTGGATTCTCGCTTCCAACAGCTGGATGCAGACCCCGCAGGGCTTCGAGATCGTCAACGGCCAGGTCATCCCCACCGACTGGCTGGCGATCATTTTCAACCCGTCGTTCCCGTACCGCCTGATGCACATGGCCACGGCGGCGTTCGTTGCCACGGCGTTTTTCGTCGGTTCCTCCGCGGCCTGGCATTTGCTGCGCGGCAAGGACAACCCGGCGATCCGCAAAATGCTCTCGATGGCCATGTGGATGGCATTGATCGTCGCGCCGATCCAGGCGGTCATCGGTGATTTCCACGGCCTCAATACGCTTGAGCATCAGCCGGCAAAAATCGCCGCGATCGAAGGCCACTGGGAAAACAAGGGCAACGAGGCGACTCCGCTGATCCTGTTTGGCTGGCCGGACATGAAGGAGGAGAAAACCAAATTCGCCGTCGAGATCCCGTATCTGGGCAGCCTGATCCTCACGCACTCCCTGGATAAACAGGTGCCGGCGCTCAAGGAGTTCCCGCCTGAAGACCGGCCGAATTCGACCATTGTGTTCTGGTCGTTCCGGATCATGGTGGGCCTGGGTTTCCTGATGATCTTCACCGGCCTGTGGAGCCTGTGGCTGCGCAAGCGTGACACCCTCTACACCTCGCGGCCGTTCCTGTACCTGGCGTTGTGGATGGGGCCGTCCGGCCTGATCGCGATCCTCGCCGGCTGGTTCACTACCGAAATTGGCCGTCAGCCGTGGGTGGTCTACGGCCTGATGCGCACGGCGGATGCGTCGTCCAACCATAGCTTCATGCAGATGAGCATCACCCTGATCCTGTTTGTCGTGGTCTATTTCGCGCTGTTTGGCGCCGGTCTTGGCTACATGATGCGCCTGGTGCGCAAGGGGCCGAAGATCGACGAAGGCAAGGAAACCAACGACGGAGGTCCCGGCCAGAAACGCACACCGGCCCGTCCGCTGTCCGCGGCCGACGACGATCACGCCGATGCCGGCCACAGCCTGACCAAGGAGATTTGAATCATGGGTATTGATCTTCCGCTGATCTGGGCCGTGATCATCATCTTCGGCATCATGATGTACGTGGTCATGGACGGTTTCGACCTGGGCATCGGCATTCTCTTCCCGTTCATTCCGGGCAAGACCGATCGCGATGTGATGATGAACACTGTCGCCCCGGTCTGGGACGGCAACGAAACCTGGCTGGTGTTGGGTGGCGCGGCGTTGTTCGGCGCGTTTCCGCTGGCCTATTCGGTGGTGCTCTCGGCGTTGTACCTGCCGCTGATCCTGATGTTGATCGGGTTGATCTTCCGCGGCGTGGCCTTTGAGTTCCGCTTCAAGGCCCGGGACGACAAGCGTCACCTGTGGGACAAGGCGTTCATCGGTGGCTCGGTTACCGCGACATTCTTCCAGGGTGTTGCGCTCGGCGCATTCATCGATGGGCTGCCGGTGGTCAATCGGCAGTTCGCCGGTGGCTCCCTGGACTGGCTGACACCGTTCACGATGTTCTGTGGCGCGGCGCTGGTGGTGGCCTATGCGTTGCTCGGTTGCACCTGGCTGATCATGAAGACCGAAGGCAAGTTGCAGGAACAGATGCGCGACCTGGCACGGCCTTTGGCCTTCGTGCTGCTGGCGGTGATCGGCATCGTCAGCATCTGGACCCCGTTGGCCCACACGGACATCGCCGCACGCTGGTTCACCATGCCGAATCTGTTCTGGTTCATGCCGGTGCCGATCCTGGTGCTGGTGACGATGTACGGCCTGATCCGCGCCGTGGCCCGCAACGCGCATTACACGCCGTTCCTGCTAACCCTTGTGCTGATCTTCCTCGGCTACAGCGGTCTGGGTATCAGCCTGTGGCCGAACATCATCCCGCCATCGATCTCGATCTGGGATGCCGCCGCGCCGCCGCAAAGCCAGGGCTTCATGTTGGTGGGCACGCTGTTCATCATCCCGTTCATCCTGGGCTACACCTTCTGGAGCTACTACGTGTTCCGCGGCAAGGTTACCCATGAAGACGGTTACCACTAGCCCTGTGCACCACGAACCTGTAGGAGCGAGCTTGCTCGCGATGGCGTCGGATGCGACGCCATCAATCTTGAAGAGGATTGACGTTATGGCCGCCAAACACACCCTGCACGACATCGAAGAAGCCGAAAAAAAGCCGCTGTGGCAGCGGCTCGGCTGGTTGGCCCTGATCTGGGTCGGCAGCGTGGGCGCCTTGTTCATCGTCGCCAGCCTGATGCGCCTGTTCATGAACGCGGCCGGCCTGACCACGCACTGACATCCCTCCCGTAGCCTCAAGGCACGGATTTACGACCCTCCGACCGGAGGGTTTTTTTTGCCTGTTATTTGCGCGCCTTGAGGATCACGAATTTAGGATTGGCTGCCACTTGCTCGACGCCACGGAACAATCGCGCCAGCTTGCTGTGGTATCCCAGATGACGGTTACCGACGATGTACAACGCGCCACCCACGACCAGCGCTTCGCGCGCCTGCTGGAACATCCGCCAGGCCAGGAAGTCGCCCACCACTTGTTGCTGGTGAAACGGTGGATTGCACAGTACGACGTCAAGCGATTGCGGTTCCTGGCCGGCCAAGCCATCGCCGGCACGCACGAGCACTTCCCGTTCACCCAAGGCTGCGCGCCAGTTTTCGGCGGCTGATTGCACCGCCATGAACGACTCGTCCACTAGCGTGTAGTGGGCCTCGGGGTTTTTCAGGGCGCTGGCGATGGCCAGGACGCCATTGCCGCAACCGAGATCGGCAACCCGCGCCGAGCCGAGATTTTTCGGCAGGTGTGGCAAAAATGCCCGTGTGCCGATATCCAGGCCTTCGCGGCAAAACACATTGGCGTGGTTGAGCAGTTCGATGGCCGGATCGTCGAGCCTGTATCGCGTTGGGTAAGGCGACACAGCCGGGGTTTTGTCTTCAGCCGTGGCAATCAATAGCCGCGCCTTCTTTACTGCCAGCGAGGCTTGCACGGGGCCGATGTAACGCTCCAGCAAGTCGCCCGCTGCCCGGGGCAGATGCTTGATCATGGCGGCGGCAATCACTTGGGCGCCGGGTGCCAGTTGGCCTTGCAGGCGGATCAGTTGCTCCTCCAGCAGTGCCAGGGTTTTCGGCACACGGATCAGCACCCGGTCAAACGGCCCGACCAGGGCCTCGCTGGCGGGGACGCTCGGCACCGCATCAAACGCCAGGCCGTTGCGCACCAGGTTCTTTTCCAGGCCCTGGAGTGCCAGGAACGAATCACCACTGCTGACCACCCGCATTTTGCCCGCCAGGCTGGCCGCCAACGCGCCGAAGCTGTCGTTGAGCACCAGCACCCGGGTGTCAGCGGTGGGCTGCTGTTCAGCCAGGTAATCGAGCAGGTATTCATCGGCCGCATCGAAAGCTTGCAGCGGTTCGTTCTGCTGTTCGGGCTGGCGGATCAGGTCGAGGCTGGCGAAGGGTGTTTCGAGCAAAGGCATTGGGCGGGGCTCTGGGTAATCAACGGATGTCCCGCAGCCTGTAGGCGTTGGTGCGGGCGGAACCGTCCGAGTGTATTGCGCCGTGAAGGTCGGCACGCCAACACTCAGGAGGGACCGCAAATGGTACGTTTTTTTTGCCTGGATTACCCGCAGGTTTTCCCTCGGTGGGGTGCTTTCAGATGGCCCCGGAACGGGCTGCGGCGAGGACTGCCGCAATCTTGTTGTTGACGCCGAGCTTCTCGATAGCCCTGTGCACATGAAAGTTGACCGTGCGTTCACTCAAACTGAGGATCCTGGAAATTTCATAGGCTGTCTTGCCATCGGCCGAGAGTTTCAGGACTTCGAGTTCCCGCCGCGACAAGGGGGGGGCCTGGGGGCGAACCTTTCTTTTCGGTTGCATCCCAAGCGCCAGAGCGTGCAAGTGGCGACTGATGAACACTGAGAATCCAAGGTTTTCGTACAGCTCGTAGGCTGAAATCGGGCAGTGGCTTCTGGCCAGGCTGAGAATGCTGTTCAGGCCGGTTTCCTCATCGTGGATCGCCTGGGACCAGCCATGCTGCAAACCTTGTTGCTGCAACAACTGCCATAGCCAGGGTGTCCTGGAAAAAAGCTCTTCACTCCAGACAACAGGAAACATTGAGTGATTGCACTGCGCCATTATCGGGTCTATTCGCGTGTCATTATTCTTTTCATATTGAATGTTCCACTCAGGGGGGAAATTGTTCAGGCTCACCGGGTTCGCGTCGACCCCGACTGAATTAGAAGTAATTGAAAACCCACAGAATTTATATCCAAGGTTTCTGGCAAAGTTGAGCGCGATTCGATAGGCAGTATCAATCTCTTGTGTATGGGCTAATTGCTTAAGCTGTGACTCCTTCCAGATCTCCATGGGGGAATTCTCCATTAGCGTAGCTTGTTGGTGCATTTTTTGGATCCGAGATCCGGCACGTCAGGAAGTGTAGGACAGTTCCTACGGAGTTGGTGCAACAATTTTGCTCTTTTGACTATTGGAAAAGTGTGCTTAAGGTTCTTAGGCATATAGGAGTTTTAAAATGCCATATGTCATTTAACAATGATGATTGTGTGTGGAATTTAGTGAGCGATCACTTGTGCCTATCAATGCCACTACAATTTGTCTGTGTTTATGCTGCCGTCTTTGCGGGACACTGGGGCATCTTTTGATTGGAGCCTTCCATGTCCGTCAGTGAAGAAAAATTTACGCGCCAGACCTTGCTCGAGGTTCATCCGTTGACCCCGAACCTGTTTACCCTGCGCGCCACGCGGGATGCCGGGTTTCGTTTTCGGGCGGGGCAGTTTGCCCGGTTGGGCGTGACCAAGGCTGACGGCAGCACGGTATGGCGCGCCTATTCCATGGTGTCCTCGCCCTATGACGAGTTCCTGGAGTTCTTTTCCATTGTCGTACCGGGTGGTGAGTTCACCAGTGAACTCAGCCGCTTGGGCGTCGGCGATACATTGCTCGTCGACCGCCAGGCCTTCGGTTACCTGACACCGGACCGTTTCGTCGATGGGCGCGACCTGTGGCTGCTATCGACCGGGACCGGCGTGGCGCCGTTCCTGTCGATACTCCAGGACTTCGAAGTCTGGGAGAGATTCGAGCGGATCATCCTGGTCTACAGCGTTCGCGAATCACGGGAACTGGCTTACCAGGAGCTGATCGCGGGGCTGACGCAACGTGAGTATCTGGCGCAATACGCAGACAAGCTGCAATTCATCGCCACGGTCACTCGTGAACAGCATCCTGGCGCATTGAACGGGCGGATCACCACGCTGATTGAAAGCGGCGAACTGGAGCGCGCCGCCGGTGTTGCGCTGACGCCTGAGCACTCACGGGTCATGCTGTGCGGCAATCCGCAGATGATCGATGACACGCGCAAGCTGCTTAAACAGCGGGACATGCACCTGAGCCTCAGCCGGCGACCCGGCCAGGTGGCGGTGGAAAACTTCTGGTAAGAAAAACGGCGCCTCAAAGGCGCCGTTTTTTTATGCTGATGCAGTCAGGGCCGGTTGTTTTGGGCCTTGAGCAGGTCGCGGATCTCGCCCAGCAACTCTTCTTCCTTGGTTGGAACCGGCGGCAGGCTAGGGGCCACGGCCTCTTCGCGCTTCAGGCGGTTGATGGCCTTGACGCCCATGAAGATCGCGAAGGCAACGATGACGAAGTCGAGGATGGTCTGGATGAATTTGCCGTAGGCCAGCACCACCGCCGGAGTGGCGCCCTCCGCTGCCTTGAGCGTTATGACCAGATCACTGAAGTCCACGCCACCGATCAGCATGCCGATTGGCGGCATGATCAGGTCACCGACAAACGACGTCACGATCTTGCCGAAGGCCGCACCGATGATGATGCCGACGGCCATGTCGACCACGTTGCCTTTGACCGCGAAGGCCTTGAACTCGTTTAACACGCCCATAGGTTATTTCCTTGTTACAGATGAGGTTGATGAACGCAGTGTAAATCAGCAAATCGCATCCTGCATGAAACAACTGCCTGCTGTGCTTGCCTGCAATCGACCCGGGTGGTGTTGAAAAATTCACCGATTGATCTCATCCGTGGGGGTGACCAGGTCTTCCAGAGTGGTTCGCGTACGGTGTTTTCTTCAGCGCAATGGCTTCGTTTGTGTGAGTCGAAAGTCCATTCTTGAATCGGGAGGGTTGAAGTTAATCGGGTAAGTGGTAGCCGGAAACTGTTTTGAAAATTAATTGCAGTTAGAGTGGCGGTTAACTGTTCGGTTAATCTGGAAGTTGGCTAATTCAGTTTCGTGCTACTCAGGGTTAATAATTGAATTTTGTTTGGGTATTGTCGGAGTTGTGCAATAAGTACGTATGTGAGTAACGGTTGTACAACTTTTCAAGTCGGGCGATGAAGCGTAGCGCCATAATTTGTTGGGTATGTTGAGTAAAAAACTTATACAGGTTTTTTGTAAGGTGAATGTATTTGAATATACCTGAACTAGATGAAGGCTATTTGAAATCACCCAAGGGGTTTCAAAATATCTGGCCGCACTCGTGTCCCTCAGCTGAGCTATCATCGCGTTTTTTTCCGGGAGTTCCGATGGCCAAGGCCAAGCGCATGTACGGCTGCACCGAGTGCGGCTCAACCTTCCCCAAATGGGCCGGCCAATGCGGTGAGTGCGGGGCCTGGAACACACTCACCGAAACCATGGTGGAAAGCGGCGGGGCTGCAGCCCCCAGTGGTCGTACCGGCTGGGCCGGCCAGCAGGCGCAGATCAAGACTCTGGCCGAAGTCAGTGTCGAAGAAGTTCCACGCTTCTCCACCGCTTCCAGCGAGCTCGACCGGGTTCTGGGTGGTGGTCTGGTGGATGGTTCGGTGGTGCTGATCGGTGGCGACCCGGGCATCGGCAAGTCGACCATACTGCTGCAAACCTTGTGCAACCTCGCCAAGAGCATGCCGGCGCTCTATGTCACCGGCGAAGAATCCCAGCAGCAAGTGGCCATGCGTGCGCGGCGCCTGGGGTTGCCCCAGGATCAACTGCGGGTCATGACCGAAACCTGCATCGAAACCATCATTGCCACCGCCCGCCAGGAAAAGCCCAGGGTGATGGTGATCGACTCGATCCAGACGATTTTTACCGAGCAACTGCAATCGGCACCGGGCGGCGTATCCCAGGTGCGTGAAAGCGCTGCGTTGCTGGTGCGTTATGCCAAACAGAGCGGTACGGCGATTTTCCTGGTCGGCCACGTCACCAAGGAAGGCGCGCTGGCCGGCCCTCGCGTGCTGGAGCACATGGTCGACACCGTGCTGTATTTCGAAGGTGAGTCCGATGGCCGCCTGCGTCTGCTAAGGGCGGTGAAGAACCGCTTCGGTGCCGTCAATGAACTGGGCGTGTTCGGCATGACCGACAAGGGCCTGAAAGAAGTCTCCAATCCGTCGGCGATTTTTCTGACCCGCGCTCAGGAAGAAGTCCCTGGCAGTGTGGTAATGGCCACATGGGAAGGTACGCGGCCGATGCTGGTGGAGGTTCAGGCATTGGTGGACGACAGTCATCTGGCCAATCCGCGCCGGGTCACACTGGGCCTGGATCAAAACCGGTTGGCGATGCTGCTGGCGGTGCTACACCGTCACGGTGGCATTCCGACCCACGATCAGGACGTATTTCTCAACGTGGTCGGCGGGGTCAAGGTACTGGAAACGGCGTCCGATCTGGCGTTGATGGCGGCGGTGATGTCCAGCTTGCGCAACCGGCCGTTACCCCACGATCTGCTGGTGTTTGGTGAAGTCGGGCTTTCCGGCGAGGTGCGTCCGGTGCCGAGCGGTCAGGAGCGTTTGAAAGAGGCTGCCAAGCACGGCTTCAAGCGGGCCATCGTGCCCAAGGGCAATGCGCCGAAGGAGGCGCCGGCAGGATTGCAGATCATTGCCGTGACTCGACTGGAACAGGCCTTGGATGCGTTGTTCGAATAGCTTCAGGTAAATACACAACCCTGTGGGAGCGGGCTTGCTCGCGAAAGCGGTCTTTTATTCAACATTGATGTCGACTGACACGATGCCTTCGCGAGCAAGCCCGCTCCCACAGGGGGGATTCGGGGATGGCTAGATCTCGATCAGGGCGCCCAGCTCTCGCTCGAGCTCGGCCTTATCAGCCAGGTTGAGCTCGATCAATCGCCGCAGGCGTTCGATGGATTCCAGGCTGATGTGCAGGCAGACAAAACCGAGTTGGCCGTGGTCATCGTGGGCCAGTTGCACATCCATGATGATGTCGACGTCTTCGCTCAGATGAATGTCGACCAGAAAATCCTGCTGCGCATTGCCCAACCACGGATCGGGTCGCTCGATCAGTAACCCCTTGAGCGACAGATCAATCAACGTCACCGGCCAGGTGGACTCACCCTGACTCAGCTCGGTTCGGGCATCGAACGCAATACGTTTGAAGCGGCGACGTTCGGCTGGGTGCTCGCTCATGGCGCGATCCTCGTAGATGTACGCTGACTATAGACCCGCATTCTTCAAGGCTGCCAGCGGGGGCAGGTGGCTAGACCAATGTCGGGCTATGGCCTTTGCCGTCAGGAGCGCTAAACTCGGGGTGGCTGTCTTTCTTGTCCACTCTGGCTGGAATAATAAAATGAAAAATAATAATAGCCCGCTACGCCATTTGCCTTGGCTGCTGTTGGCAATCATAGGTGCGTGCGCCTTGGGTGTCGTGGCATTGCGCCGGGGCGAGGCAATCAACGCCTTGTGGATTGTGGTCGCTGCCGTGGCCATCTATCTGGTTGCCTACCGCTATTACAGTCTGTTCATCGCTAACAATGTCATGCAACTCGACGCGCGACGGGCCACCCCCGCTGTGCTCAACAATGACGGTCTGGACTACGTGCCGACCAACAAACACATTCTTTTCGGTCACCACTTCGCGGCCATCGCTGGCGCGGGGCCGTTGGTCGGTCCGGTCCTGGCGGCGCAGATGGGCTACCTGCCCGGCACGCTATGGATAATCGCCGGCGTGGTGCTGGCCGGTTCGGTGCAGGACTTCATGGTCCTGTTCATGTCCACCCGCCGCAACGGTCGGTCCCTGGGCGACATGGTTCGCGAGGAAATGGGCCGCATCCCCGGCACCATCGCGCTGTTCGGTTGCTTCCTGATCATGATCATCATCCTCGCGGTGCTGGCCCTGATCGTGGTCAAGGCCCTGGCCGAAAGCCCCTGGGGCATTTTCACGGTGATGGCGACCATCCCGATCGCGATGTTCATGGGCGTGTACATGCGTTACATCCGCCCGGGTCGTATCGGTGAAATCTCCGTCATTGGCGTGTTGTTGCTGCTGGGCTCGATCTGGCTCGGCGGGCAGATTGCCGCGGATCCGGTGTGGGCCAAGGCGTTCAGCTTCACCGGCGTACAAATCACCTGGATGCTGATCGGCTACGGTTTTGTCGCGGCAGTGTTGCCGGTGTGGCTGATCCTGGCACCCCGTGACTACCTGTCGACCTTCCTGAAAATCGGCACCATCATCGCGTTGGCCATCGGCATTCTGATTACCATGCCCGAGCTGAAAATGCCGGCCCTGACCCAGTTCATCGATGGCACCGGCCCGGTATGGAAGGGCGGGCTGTTCCCGTTCCTGTTCATCACCATCGCCTGTGGCGCGGTCTCGGGTTTCCACGCGCTGATCTCTTCCGGGACCACGCCGAAACTGCTGGATAACGAAACCAACGCCCGCTACATCGGTTACGGCGGCATGCTGATGGAGTCGTTCGTGGCCATCATGGCCATAGTCGCCGCCTCGGTGATCGAACCGGGCGTGTACTTCGCCATGAACAGCCCGGCCGCCGTGGTCGGCGGGGATGTGGTGGCGGTAGCGACGGCGGTCAGCAACTGGGGCTTTGCCATCACGCCGGAAGCGTTGCAAGCAGTGGCCCACGACATCGGTGAAACCACTATCCTGGCCCGTGCCGGCGGTGCGCCGACCCTGGCGGTGGGGATCGCGCAGATCCTGCACAGTGTTCTGCCGGGTGAAAACACCATGGCGTTCTGGTACCACTTCGCGATCCTGTTCGAAGCACTGTTCATCCTGACCGCAGTCGACGCCGGTACCCGTGCCGGTCGTTTCATGCTCCAGGACTTGCTCGGCTCGTTCGTACCGGCCCTGCGTCGCACGGAATCCTGGACCGCCAACCTGATCGCCACCGCCGGTTGTGTGGCGATGTGGGGTTATCTGCTGTACCAGGGCGTGATCGATCCACTGGGCGGCATCAACACCTTGTGGCCGCTGTTCGGTATCTCCAACCAGATGCTGGCCGGCATCGCGCTGATGCTCGGCACCGTCGTGCTGATCAAGATGAAGCGCCAACGCTACATCTGGGTAACCCTAGTGCCGGCCGTATGGCTGTTGATCTGCACCACTACGGCGGGCTTCATCAAGCTGTTCGATGCCAACCCGGCGATCGGTTTCCTGTCGCTGGCCAAGAAATACAGCGATGCGCTGGCCAATGGTCAGATCCTCGCCCCGGCGAAGGACATTACCCAGATGCAGCACGTGATCTTCAACGCCTACACCAACGCAACGCTGACTGCGCTGTTCCTGTTCGTGGTGTTCAGTATCCTGTTCTATGCGCTCAAGGTCGGTATTTCCGCCTGGGGCAGCAAAGAACGTACGGATAAAGAAGCGCCATTCCAGGCGCTACCGGAAGCGTGATCGAGGATTTGCACCATGTTCAATGACCTGAGTCGTCTCGGTAAATACCTCGGTCAGGCCGCGCGCCTGATGGTCGGCATGCCCGACTACGACAACTACGTCGAGCATATGCAGACTAAACACCCGGACAAACCGGTGATGAGCTACGAGATGTTCTTCCGCGAACGTCAGGAAGCCCGTTACGGTGGCAAGGGTGGGCCGAAGTGCTGTTGAAACAAACCGCTTAGGCATCACCTCTGTAGGAGTCGGCTTGCTGGCGATAGCGATCTTCGGGACGCCATCGCCAGCAAGCCGGCTCCTACAGTCTTTTCTGCGCCCAGGAGACCTTATTTTGTCAGTCCCTATACCTGTCACGATCCTCAGCGGCTTCCTCGGCGCTGGTAAAACCACGCTGCTGCGCCACCTGCTCAAGGCCGAACACGGCCTGAAAATCGCCGTGATCGAGAACGAATTCAGTGATGCCGGCATCGATACCCAGTTGTTGGGCGACGAGCCAGTGCAAGTGATGACGCTGTCAAACGGCTGTGTTTGCTGCACCATTCATACGGACCTGACCAAGGCGCTTTACTTGTTGCTGGAGCGCCTGGACCAGGGCGACATAGCGTTCGACCGGCTGGTGATCGAATGCACCGGCCTGGCCGACCCGGCACCGGTGGCGCAAACCTTCTTCATCGACGAAGAACTGCGTGAACGCTATATCCTCGACGGCATCATCACCCTGGTCGATGCCGCTCATGCTGATCTGCACCTGACCCAGACCATCGCCCAGGCACAGATCGGTTTTGCCGACCGCCTGCTGGTGAGCAAGCGCGATCTGGTGGACGAGCCGACCTTCACCGCGTTGAGCGAGCGCCTGACCCGCATCAACCGTCGCGCGCCGATTCGCGTGGTCGACCACGGCAGGATTGACCTGGCCGAATTGCTCGACGTGCGTGGTTTCAACCTCAATGCCGATCTGGGTGGCGGGGTAAGTTTGCGTCCGGTGAGCAAAGCGCCGTCTATCGACCGCATTTCCAGCCTGGTGTTGCGCACTGATAAACCGCTGGATATCGACAAGCTCAGCGAGTTCATGAACGAGCTGCTGGAGGAGCACGGCAAGCAGTTGCTGCGCTACAAAGGCGTGTTGAATATCCTCGGCGAATCGCGTCGCATGGTCTTCCAGGGGGTGCTGAAGCTTTATGGTTTCGACTGGGATACCGAGTGGGCGGAAGACGAAGCGCGCGAGAGCGTGATCGTGTTCATTGCCGATGACTTGCCGGAAGAAAAGATTCGCGAGGGTTTTGCGCGGGTGGCGGCGGATTAAAGTCAGAAATTGCAGCGAGCCTTAAACCGCCATCGCGAGCAGGCTCGCTCCCACATTTGAAGTGCAATTGCCTGTGGGAGCGAAAGCGCACTAACCTGCGGCACAGTTTTGGCCCAGTGCCGATGCAGGGCTCAGCAACAAATATTCCAGATAATCCAGATGCCGGTTGAGCACGACTTGCGCCGTCGCGGCGTCTCCTTGCTCCAGCGCATCCAGAATCTCCATGTGCACTTGCTCCACGCAATAATCCTTCTTCTGCAGATCAAATTGCGCAATCGCCAACGAAGTCAGCGGTACCAGGCTCTCAAGAAAATGCGCTAGCGGTGCATTCCCCGCCATGTGTGCCAACTGCAGATGAAACTCTCCCGACAAACGAATCGCCCGGCCACGCTCGGCGCATTGACGCTCGTTTTCGACCAGTGTCCGCAGGCGCTTCAAGTCTTGCGCGCAGGGGCGCTGACAGGCCAGCCGCACCAGCATGATCTCGGCCAGACGCCGGGCATGCAGGGTCTGCCGGGTCTGCTCGGCATCAAGCTCGGCGACGCGGGGGCGATGGTTGACTCGAAGGATGATGATCTGTTGATGGGACAATCGCGTCAGGACATCACGCATGTCGCTGCGCCTTGCACCGAACATCTGCGCCAGGCTTTCTTCGGTAAAGCGACTGGCCGAATGGATGCGCAGTTCGAAAATGGCATCGAGGACCCGCGAATACAGATCATCCACCGAAGGGCGGACGGGCAGGGTAGCGAGCGTTTGTGGCGAGGCGAAGCTGTTCATGGCCAATCTCCAGTTCGAAGAGGTTTCAACTGCCGAAGTTGTCTTCCGGAATGTTCAGCTCGATGCCCATCCGCTGACCTTCCCGAAGAATGTGCCGGCGCATCTCGGCGCTGGCCAGGGCACTGTTCTTGCTGCGGATCGCCCGCACCACGGCTTCGTTTTCTTCAAGGCGTTCAGCCAGATGCTCTGGGGAATTACGCAACACTTCGGCGCTCTGCTTGAGGGCATTGCTGGTTTGCTGGACCACGCTCTGGAAGATCGGGTTGGATGTCAGCGTGAACAGCTCTTCGTGGAACGCGATGTAGGCGCTTACGCCGGCTTCACTATCGTTGGCCTCCAGGGCTTCGCGCATGTCCATCAGGGTCAGGCGCAGTTGCCCGACTTCCTTGCTGCTGATGGACTGCGCCACGAGGCCTACGATGAACGGCTCAAGGGTATAGCGCAGTTGCAGCACATCCTCCAGGCTCGCCGCGGCCACTGCGCTTTCATGCGCCTGGCTGTCGGCGAGATTGGCTTCGAGCACCACTACGCCTTTGCCCGGCATCGAGCGCACCAGGCCCAGGGTTTCCAGGACGATGACCGCTTCGCGCAGGCTCGGGCGGCTGATGCCCAATTGTTCGGCCAGTTCGCGTTGCCCCGGCAGCATTTCGCCGGAGCGCCACTGACCGCGGGCCAGTGCGGCCCGAAGTTTTTCTACGACTGAATTCACAACGGTCGAGGTGGTAATCACTGTTCGCTCCATGAGCATCTGTAACGGTTATTGACCGTGCCTGCCCGGGAGCAGGCACGGCGATTATTCAAAATTCCTGCTGATGCGCCGGGGTCACGGGTTTTCGCGGCTGGAAGGTATAACCCACCTGGCCGGAAAGTACCTTGTTCGCCCGTTGCACATCGATGTCCTTTTCCCAGCGGGCGATAGCCACGGTAGCCACACAGTTGCCGATCAGGTTGGTCAGCGCCCGGCCAATGCCCATGAACCAGTCCACGGCCAGCACCAACACCAGACCTACCACCGGAATCGCCGGAATGGCCGTCAGTGTCGCCGCCAGGATCACCAGCGCCGATCCGGGAATACCGTGCGCGCCCTTGGAGGTGATCAACGAGACCAACAGAATCGTCAGCAGGTCGGTCATGGCCAGCGGTGTGCCGGTGGCATTGGCAATGAACACGATGGCCAGGGTCAGGTAGATCGAGAAACCGTCGAGGTTGAACGAGTAGCCCGTTGGAATGACCAGCCCGACCGTCGAACTGCCGATGCCCAGGTGTTCAAGCTTGCGCATGATTTGTGGCAGCACAGCGTCGGACGAAGCGGTGCCCATGACGATCAGCAGTTCTTCGCGCAGGTACTTGAGCAGCGGCCACATTTTCAAGCCAGAGAGGCGCATCACCAGGCCGAGAATCAGGCCAACGAAGGCCACGCAGGTCAGGTAGAACAAGCCGACCAGGCTGCCCAGGTGCTGCAGGGAATCCAGGCCATATTTGCTGGTGGTGAAGGCTATCGCACCGAACACGCCGATCGGCGCCAGACGCACGATCATGCCCATGATGCGGAAGATCACGTGGCTCAGCTCATTGATCAGCCGGGAGATGCCCGACGCAGCTTCACCCACCAGATTCAGCGCGCTGCCGAACAACACTGAAAACAGCAGGACCTGCAGGATATTGTTATCGGCAAAGGCGCCAAGCACCGAGGTCGGAATCAGGTCCATGAGGAACTGCGTGGTGGTGTGCATGTGCTGGCCCCGCTGGGCGATGTCGCCCATATCGGCCGCGGAGAGCTGCTCCAGATGAATGTTCGCGCCACTACCGATACCGGTGCTGAAGGCGAATACCAGACCAATCACCAGCGCAATGGTGGTGAGGACTTCAAAGTAGATCACCGATTTCAGGCCGATACGGCCGACCTTCTTCAGGTCGCCGGCACCGCTGATGCCGCTGACCACTACGCAAAACACAATCAAGCCAATGAGCATTTTGATCAGCTTGATAAAACCGTCACCGAGCGGTTTGAGCTGAGCGGAGTATTCGGGAAGGGTCAGCCCGCAGACGATGCCGAGCACCAGTCCGAGAACCACTTGGAGGAAGATTGAACGCGAGCACCATCTGAGCATGGGAGGAATCCTGGTCGGTGTCCTGGCTGCCGTGCGCAGGGCGCATCGACTTCAGGACTTAATTATTGTGGTCTTACCGGTATGTCCAGTGCAGGTGGAGTCTAGGCGCTATTTTCGGCTGTTCGCAAGTGGAAATTGCATAATTGGCATGACCGGTCTTACCAGTTGGGTTGGATACCCCGACCTTGAGCCTTTTGGGAGGCTGGAATTTTTCCCGGGCAGAAAAAAACCGGCCATCGCTGACCGGTTTTTTAAAATCATGCTCTCACAGAGCATTCAATCGACGGTCTTATAGAGAGACATTACGATTGATGATTTTCAGATCGAAGAAGACAAGTTTGCCGCGTCGTTCTTTGTCGGTAAAAATCGGAAAGTTTGGTGACTCGCCATAGGTCAGTACCTCTCGACGCTGTGGACCGGTATGAAGGCGGATGTTGTTGACTTCGCCTGACAGGTCGTCCAGTTTTGCACTATCGCCCTGGCTGTTAATGATGCGAAAGTAAGTAGGGTCATTACCTTCAAAAACCGACAGGTTACGCTGTTCGCCTTCCATGCTTACATTGTTTTTGAAGTTTCCGTCACGATCTTCAATTTTGATAGTGTAGACGTCGTCGTGATAGGCGAAGAGAAACGTTTCTGGGGCAACGTCCTCCGCGTAACTCAGAAGAACGTCTCCGTAAATGTCGAGTTTTTTCTCGAGGATAGCCTTTTCACCATCATTGAAGTCGGGGGACTCCAACATTTTCCGAATGACTTTGCCTGCTAGGGCAACCGGCTTTTTATCGACGAATAGTTGAGCGGTGAACGATTGGTTGTCCATGTTTTGCATGACACTTATCTCTTCCTTGATTGGGAAAGTTAATATTGTTGCTGTTATAAGTTGCGAGGTTTATTGAACACAGTGCACCGACAATTCCTTGCGTGCGTTTTGTACTTATAACCAAGATGCATCACTGGGGTTGCGCTCAATGATTTTCAGTTTGAAAACCAGAGGGGTCCCGATGCGGCTTGGATTATCGGTCAGAACCGGGAAGGTGGGTGGTCCGGAATAGGACTTAACTGGCCGACGTTGTGGGCCGGCGTAAAGATAGATTTCGCTGATTGCGTCCGGAATTTCGTCCATTTTTACAACATTGCCGGAGCTGTTGATGATGCGGAAGTAAGTGGGGTCATTTCCTTCGAAGATGCTCAAATTACGAGCTGCACCTTCCATGCTTGCCGTTGCCTGGTAAAGACTATTAACGCCTTTAATCCGGATGGTGTATACATCGTCATGATAGGCGAAGTAGAAAGTTTCGGGTGTTACACCTTCGCTGTAGCTAAGTTCCAGTGGGTTGTCTTTGCGAACGTTACGATGAAACTCGTGCCAGCCTTCTCCAGTGTCCGGTTCTTCAAGAAGTTTGTTTATAACCTTTCGAACCGTGGCAATAGGCTTGTTATCGACAAAAAGTTGGGCGGTGAACGATTGAGTTCGATCTGTGAACATGATTTTAGTCTCTTCCTTGATGTATGAATAACCCTCGTATTTGTGGTGAGCGAGTCGGGTTATTCGTTGCTTGTCAGGGACGAGACTATCATCAGGGGTTAAAATCCGGATTTTCGGTGTGTTGCAAAATTTTAAATTTTATTCGGTGCTGTTGTCTGTGAGGAAGTTACAGTTTTGGAAGTTGTAAGTGACGGGCATAAAAAAACCGGCACAAGTGCCGGTTTTCTCAGCTGTGATTTAGCGGGGCTTATTAAGCGCCGTATACCGGCAGCTTCTTGCAGATAGCCTTGACCTTCTCACGAACGGCGTCGATCACCGCTTCGTTGGAAAGATCTGCCAGGATGTCGCAGATCCAGCCGGCCAGTTCCTTGCACTCTGCTTCCTTGAAGCCGCGAGTGGTCACAGCCGGAGTGCCGAAGCGCAGGCCGGAGGTGACGAACGGGGAGCGTGGGTCGTTTGGCACGGAGTTCTTGTTCACGGTGATGAACGCTTTGCCCAGAGCGGCGTCAGCATCTTTACCGGAGATTTCCTGCTTGATCAGCGACAGCAGGAACAGGTGGTTCTGAGTACCGCCCGACACCACGTCGAAGCCGCGCTCGATGAACACGCTGGCCATGGCCTGGGCGTTTTTCACCACTTGTTGCTGGTAGGTCTTGAACTCAGGCTGCAGCGCTTCCTTGAAGCAGATCGCTTTAGCGGCGATCACATGTTCCAGCGGGCCACCCTGGGCGCCCGGGAATACCGCGGAGTTCAGCTTCTTCTCGATGTCGGCGTTGGCGCGAGCCAGGATCAGGCCACCACGTGGACCGCGCAGGGTCTTGTGGGTGGTGGTGGTCACGACGTCAGCGAATGGAACCGGGTTCGGGTAGACGCCAGCGGCGACCAGGCCGGCCACGTGGGCCATGTCGACGAACAGGTAAGCGCCAACCTTGTCGGCGATTTCGCGGAAGCGCGGGAAGTCGAGGATCTGCGAGTAGGCAGAGAAACCAGCCACGATCATTTTTGGCTTGTGTTCAACCGCCAGGCGCTCGACTTCGTCGTAGTCGATCAGGCCATTGGCGTCGATGCCGTACTGGATGGCGTTGTACAGCTTGCCGGAGGACGAAACGCTGGCGCCGTGGGTCAGGTGACCACCGTGGGCCAGGCTCATGCCCAGGATGGTGTCGCCAGCCGACAGCAGGGCCAGGTAAACGGCGCTGTTGGCTTGCGAGCCGGCGTGCGGCTGAACGTTGGCGTAGTCGGCACCGAACAGCTCTTTGGCGCGATCGATCGCCAGTTGCTCGACGATATCTACGTACTCGCAACCACCGTAGTAGCGCTTGCCCGGGTAGCCTTCGGCGTACTTGTTGGTCAGTACCGAGCCTTGAGCTTCCATCACCGCAGGGCTGGTGTAGTTTTCCGAAGCGATCAGCTCAATGTGCTCTTCCTGGCGCTGAGCTTCTTGCTCCATGGCGGCAAAGAGATCGGCGTCGTACTTGGCAATAGTCAAATCACGGCTGAACATGGCGGTCCTCAAGGATCGGGGGCGGAAAAGGGGGGCATTCTACCCCAACGGGTTTTGGAAGGCATATGAAACGGCATCATGTCGCAGACAAGTGGGCTTCATGACCTGATATGCGGTGTCTGTGGTGGCCCCTTCGCGAGCAAGCCCGCTCCCACATTTGAAATGCTATCCCCTGTGGGAGCGGGCTTGCTCGCGAAGAGGTCAGCAAACTCAGCGCAACGCTTCAATCGAACATAAAGAGCGCATCATTGCTGAACTGCCCCTCGAACCGCCCCGCCGGCATCGGCCGCCCGAACAGGTAACCCTGCACCTCGTCGCAACCGTGCTCCCTCAGGAAGTCCAGCTGCTCTTGGGTTTCCACACCCTCGGCGATCACCGCCAGATTGAGGCTGTGGGCCATGGCGATGATCGCCCGGGCGATCTGCGCATCCTGTTCTCCGGATGGCAGGCCATCGACGAAGGTGCGGTCGATCTTCAGTACGTCGATCGGGAATTGCTTGAGGTAGTTGAGCGATGAATAACCGGTACCGAAGTCGTCGACGGCAATGCTCAGGCCGAGGTTTTTCAGGCCGTCGAGGATCTGCATCGCCTCGCTGACTTCGCGCATCAGGATACTTTCGGTCAGTTCCAGCTCCAGGCACGCCGGCGGCAGGCCGGTTTCCCTGAGGATGGTGGCGATTCGCGTGCCGAGCTGGCCATCGGAGAACTGCCGCGCCGAGATGTTCACCGACACCTTCGGCACCCGTACCCTGGCCTGATGCCAAGCCTTGAGTTGGCGGCAGGCTTCGCTGATCACCCAGTCGCCGACATCCACCACCAGACCGAGCTCTTCGAGCACCGGTATGAAGTCCCCCGGCGGCACCAGCCCGCGGCGTGGATGACGCCAGCGCAGCAGTGCCTCGGCGCCGGTCAAACGTTTGCCATCGCCACTGAATTGCGGCTGGTAATACAGCACGAATTCGTTCTGTTCCAGGGCGTGGCGCAAGTCGCTTTCCAGTTCCAGCCGCTCCAGGGCGCTGGCGTTCATGTCCGCCTGATAGAACTGGAAGTTGTTCTTGCCACGCTCCTTGGCGTGGTACATCGCCGTGTCGGCGTTCTTCATCAACTGGCTGAGCTCGTTGCCGTCCTGCGGGCTCAGGGCGATGCCGATACTGGCCGTGACAAAGAACTCGCGGCCTTCGAGTACGAACGGTTTCACCAGACTGGCGAGAATCTGTTCGGCCACATGAATGGCCCGGTTCAGGGCGATTTCGCGGTTGGCTCGCGGTTGCAGGAGCAAAGTGAACTCGTCGCCGCCCATGCGCGCCACGGTGTCGTCATCGTCGACGCAACCGAGCAGGCGCGTGGCCATTTCCTTGAGCATGCGGTCGCCGGCGGCGTGGCCCAGGGAGTCGTTGATCGGCTTGAAGCGATCGAGATCGAGGAACATCAGCACCACCCACGACTTCTGCCGCTCGGCCGATTGCAGTGCCGTGTGCAGGCGATCCTGGAACAGCGTGCGGTTAGGCAGGTGGGTCAGGGCGTCGTAGTAGGCGAGGCGGTGAATCCGCTGCTCGCTGGCCTTGCGCTCGCTGATGTCGCTGAAGAAACACACATAACTGGCCAGGTCGCCTTCATCGTCGAGCACGGCGGTGATCCCGACCCAGGCCGGGTAATGCTCGCCGTTACGACGCTTGAGCCAGACTTCGCCTTCCCAGGTGCTGTGCTGGCCCAATTGTTTGAGTACGTAACGCAGATGGGCTTCCTGCTGGTCGTCGACGGTCAGCATGTTCGGCAACTGGTCGAGCACCTGCTCCACGGCATAACCGCTGACACGGCTGAAGGCTTCGTTGGCCTGGACGATGTAGCCGGCCGGGTCGGTGATCAGGATCGCCGAGGTCGAGTGTTCGAATACCGTGGCGGCCATGCGCAAGTCTTTTTCGGCCCGGCGTTGCTGGCTGATGTCGCGACCGACGCCCAGCACGCCTTCGAATGTCCCGTGCTCGTCCCAGACCAATACCAGGCGCAGTTCAATCGGGATCTTGCGCCCGTCGGCCCGCAGGCAATCGAACAGGAACAGTTGGGTTTGCACCTGGCTGCGTAACACAGCCAGTTGGTCCGGCTGATCCAGCGCTTTGCTGACCCGATCCATCAACTGGTAGATGCCGGTCAATTGTTGCGGGTTGGCGATGGTCGATTGCCAGCCGTTCTGGAAAATCCATTCGGCGTCGTAGCCCAACACGGCTTGCACCGAAGGGCTGACGTAATTGAGGTTGAGGCGGCTGTCGGTGGAGAAAATCACGTCGCTGATGCTTTCTGCGAGCATTCGGTAGCGCTGCTCGCTGTCACGCAGCGATTCGCTGGCTTCGATCTGGTCGGTGATGTCCTTGGCCACGCCGATGATCCGCGTGACCTGGTCGTCCTTGTCCCGCGCCAGTGCCTGCTCGCGAATCTCGAAGCGTCGCCACTGGCCGTCGCGATGGCGGAAACGCAACTGGCACTGCATCAACTGGCGATAACCGGCCTGGCGCTGGACCTGGCGGGAACGATGGTAATAGTCGGCGTCTTCGGGGTGCAGGAGGATTTCCCAGAAGTATTCGCCCATCTGGTGCAGCTCGGTGCGGTTGTAGCCCAGGGTCTGGCCCAGATGGTGGTTGCTGAAGATCATGCGCTGGCTGATCACATCCTGCACATACAGATGATCCGGTACCGTGCGCACCACATCTGACCAGAACCCTTCGCGCTCCAGCAATGACAGCTCGATGAGCTTGCGGCTGGTGATGTCGGTGATGCTCAGGATCACCGCTTTATAGTCGTCCTGGGTTTGCGGCAGGCGCAGCACCAGCCACAGGTGCTGGTCGCGACCGCTGGCATCCTGCAGTTTGATTTCCAGCTCAAGCTGTTGCTGCTGGTTGAGTACCGCGTCGAGTACCTGTTTGCCGATGGCGGTGCCGTCCTGCGGGTTGCCGTCGATCAGGAGTTTCCAGGCCTTGTCGGCGTTATCGACATTAAGCAGTTGCAGCGCGACCTGGTTGACTTCGGTGACCCGCAGTTCCTGCAACAGTTGCCGACGTTGTCCCGCAACCGCCAGCCATGTTTTCAGTTGCTCACTGTCCTGCAATTGCGCCTTGTCGAACATGTTCTTGAGCCCGGACATGTCGAGGACGCACAGGGCCACGCCGGTGCCTTCGAAAATGTCCTGGTAACGTCGACGCCCTTCATTCAATTGGTGCTGACGCCGGCGCATGTTCAGCAAGGCGAGGAATGGCAGCATGGAAAACGCCAGGCCCAGCAGGCATTTGCCGATGAACGCCGGCAGCAGCTCTTCCAGCACGTGTTGACGGTCGAACAAGCCACGCAGTTGCCAGTCGCTGCTGCTCAACGGAACCGTCAGCACACTGCTTGCGATATCGTCCTCGGTCAGCGTGCCCGGATTGATCGCGGGCTGCGCTTCGTCGCGGCTGATGATCTGATGATTGATGCGGTTCTCCACCAGCCACATCGGGCGGCCACCGGCCTCGCTTTGCTTGGTCAGGGACGAAAAGAAGGTGGGTGTCAGGCGCAAGGCCCAATAGCCTCGGGAACTGCCGCTGGCCTGATGCAACAATAAATGCACCACGGAGCCATCGGTGCCATTGCTGAAGTAGTGCGCCTGGGAGTGGCTGCGGCGCACCAGTTCGACCAGGTAGTCGCTGTCATCGTTTTCGGGGGCGCTGTCACTGATGACTCTTCCCGATGGGCTGAGCAACGCCAGGCTGCGCAGATCAGGCAGCGACTGTTGCAGCTTGCGCAGCAGGGCCTGCATTTCATCGGCGCCCTGCGGTTGCTCGACGATCGGCAACAGATTGAGGGCGATCTGCGCGTTGAGCGCCATGTTCAGGCTGACCTGCGCGGCCAGGTCGGCGGTGTAGTCGATGGTGTACTGGCGCTGGTTTTTCTGGGTTTCGCGCAACTGGTCGAGCAACTGCCAGAACAGCAGGGCCAGCAGTAACAACACGAGTGTCGCCAATGTGCCCTTCAAGGTCCCGCGCAGGGGCGAGCCGGGCGCTGTGGCCGGCGCGCTGGAAGTCAGTGGCGGAGGAACATTGGACAAGCTGTAATCCTGCGGTTTGGCTGGACTGGCGCGACGTGCACTATAAGCCGGACGCCCGAAGGGCGGCTAGCATGCCTTGAGTTGTGGCGAAGTGCCAGCCCCTGCCCGTCGGCTGGACTGCCATCTGTCATTAAGGTAGCTTTGCCGGTTACGCGGGAGCGTTCCAGCTCCTAGACTCAGACTTTTTCAGCGCGCACGTATTGATAGCCTCAAGCGAGCGACGCGCACGGTCTGGCCGGGCATTGCCTGCGCTCCAATCATTCATCTGTCACTGACCCTAGGTTCTCCATGGCTCAATACGTATTCACCATGCATCGGCTGGGCAAAGTTGTTCCGCCGAAGCGGGAAATCCTGAAAAACATTTCTCTGTCCTTCTTCCCCGGCGCCAAGATCGGCGTGCTCGGCCTCAACGGTTCGGGTAAGTCCACGCTGTTGAAAATCATGGCTGGCGTCGACACCGAGTTCGAGGGCGAAGCCCGTCCGATGCCGGAGCTGAACATCGGCTACCTGCCGCAGGAACCGCAACTGGATCCGACCAAGACCGTGCGTGAAGTGGTCGAGGAAGCGGTCAGCGTGATCAAGAACGCCCAGGCGCGGCTGGACGAGGTCTACGCGGCCTACGCTGAAGAAGACGCCGACTTCGACAAACTGGCTGCCGAACAGGCCAAGCTCGAAGCGATCCTGCAAGCCAGCGACGGCCACAACCTCGATCGTCAACTGGAAGTCGCCGCCGACGCGCTGCGTCTGCCGGCCTGGGATGCCAAGGTCGAATTCCTCTCCGGTGGTGAGAAGCGTCGTGTGGCCTTGTGCCGCCTGCTGCTGTCCGCACCGGACATGCTGCTGCTCGACGAACCGACCAACCACCTGGACGCCGATTCCGTTGCGTGGCTCGAGCACTTCCTGCACGACTTCCCGGGCACCGTGGTCGCGATCACGCACGACCGTTACTTCCTGGACAACGTTGCCGGCTGGATCCTGGAACTCGACCGCGGTGCGGGCATTCCTTACGAGGGCAACTACTCGGGTTGGCTGGAAGCCAAGTCCGATCGTCTGGCTGCCGAATCCAAGCAGCAGTCGGCCCACGAAAAGGCCATGAAGGAAGAACTGGAGTGGGTGCGCAAAGGCGCCAAGGCCCGCCAGTCGAAATCCAAGGCTCGTCTGCAACGCTTCGAAGAAATGCAATCGCAGGAATTCCAGAAGCGCAGCGAAACCAACGAGATCTACATCCCGGCCGGTCCACGCCTGGGCGACAAGGTCATCGAATTCAAGAACGTCACCAAGGGCTATGGCGATCGCGTGCTGATCGACAACCTGTCGTTCTCCATGCCTAAAGGCGCCATCGTCGGCGTGATCGGCGGTAACGGTGCCGGTAAATCGACCCTGTTCCGCATGTTGATGGGCAAGGAAACGCCGGATTCGGGCAGCATCGAAGTCGGTGAAACCGTGCAGCTGGCTTGCGTCGACCAGAGCCGCGAAGACCTGGATGGCAGCAAGACCGTGTTCCAGCAGATCTCCGACGGTTCCGACCAGATCCGCATCGGCAACTACGAGATCCCGTCGCGTACCTACGTTGGTCGCTTCAACTTCAAGGGCGGCGATCAGCAGAAGTTCGTCAAGGACCTGTCCGGTGGTGAGCGCGGTCGCTTGCACCTGGCCCTGACCCTGAAGGAGGGCGGCAACGTCCTGCTGCTCGACGAACCGTCCAACGACCTCGACGTCGAAACCCTGCGTTCCCTGGAAGAAGCCCTGCTGGACTTCCCGGGCGCCGCCATTGTGATCTCTCACGATCGGTGGTTCCTTGACCGCGTCGCGACGCACATCCTGGCGTACGAAGACGACTCGCAAGCGGTGTTCTTCGAAGGCAACTACACCGAGTACGAAGCCGACCGTAAAAAGCGCCTCGGCGACGCGGCTGCCCAGCCGCATCGTGTACGGCACAAGAAACTGGCCTGATTTCGGGTTGGTTGCATAAAGAACGGAGCCTTCGGGCTCCGTTTTTTTTGCCTGTGTTTTTTCAATGACACCGAGTCGCGCCATTCGCGAGCGAGCCCGTTCCCACAGGGTTTTGTGAAAGGCACAAATCTCAATTCAACAGAAGATCCCCTGTGGGAGCGGGCTTGCTCGCGAAGGCGGTGTTCCTGATGGTGCAATACTCGAATGGTGAATCCCTATTCAGGTGCAAAAATGGTCAAAAAACAGATTAATTTATATCCTGTGCACCATTTAATTTCATGAATGCGACATTTTGCTCTGTTCCTGTGCGCGAATCGTTTGTTACAGTCCGGCTCAATCTCCTCCAACGACAATAAATTTGCCGAGACTTTTCCATGATCGAATCTGTCGAGTCCTTCCTTGCGCGCCTGAAAAAACGCGACCCGGATCAACCCGAATTCCACCAGGCCGTCGAAGAAGTTCTGCGCAGTCTGTGGCCGTTTCTTGAGGCCAATCCGCATTACCTGAACTCAGGCATCCTGGAGCGCATCTGCGAGCCTGAGCGGGCGGTGGTGTTTCGCGTGTCGTGGGTCGACGATCACGGCAAGGTCCAGGTCAACCGCGGTTTCCGCATCCAGATGAACAGCGCCATTGGCCCCTACAAGGGTGGCTTGCGTTTCCATCCTTCGGTGAACATGGGCGTTCTGAAGTTCCTTGCCTTCGAGCAGACCTTCAAGAACTCCCTGACTTCGCTGCCAATGGGCGGTGGCAAGGGTGGTTCGGACTTCGACCCCAAAGGCAAAAGCGACGCCGAAGTCATGAGTTTCTGCCAGGCTTTCATGAGCGAGTTGTACCGTCATATCGGTGCGGATGTTGATGTGCCGGCCGGTGATATCGGCGTCGGTGCTCGTGAGATCGGCTTTCTGTTCGGCCAGTACAAGCGCCTGAGCAACCAGTTCACCAGCGTGTTGACCGGCAAGGGCCCGAGCTACGGCGGCAGCCTGATTCGCCCGGAAGCCACCGGTTTCGGTTGCGTGTACTTCGCCGAAGAAATGCTCAAGCGTCGTGGTTTGGCGGTCGAGGGCAAGCGCGTGGCGATTTCCGGTTCGGGTAACGTCGCGCAATACGCCGCGCGCAAGGTCATGGACCTGGGCGGCAAAGTGATTTCGCTGTCTGATTCCGAAGGTACGCTGTACTGCGAAAGCGGTTTGACCGAGGAGCAATGGCAAGCGGTGCTGGAACTGAAAAACGTCCAGCGCGGGCGCATCAGTGAACTGGCCGGCCGTTTTGGCCTGGAATTCCGCGCAGGTCAGCTGCCATGGAGCCTGAGTTGCGACATCGCGCTGCCCTGCGCGACGCAAAACGAACTGGATGCCGAAGCCGCCCGCGCCTTGCTGCGCAACGGCTGCATCTGTGTCGCGGAAGGCGCGAACATGCCGACCACCCTTGAGGCGGTGGACCTGTTCATCGAGGCCGACATTCTGTTCGCGCCGGGCAAGGCCTCCAACGCGGGCGGTGTGGCGGTGAGCGGGCTGGAGATGTCGCAGAACGCCATGCGCCTGGCGTGGACCGCTGGCGAAGTGGACAGCAAGTTGCACGCCATCATCCAGTCGATTCACCACGCTTGCGTGCATTACGGTGAGGAGAGCGGCCGGGTCAATTACGTTAAAGGCGCGAACATCGCCGGCTTCGTGAAAGTCGCCGATGCGATGCTGGCCCAGGGCGTCGTTTAACTCGGCTCGATGCGGATCACTTCAATCTGTTGATCCCCGGCGGGGCGCAGCCACAGCACTTCGTCGTTGAGTCGTGCGCCGAGCAGTGCCCGACCCAGCGGTGAACCCCAATTGATCAGGCCGTGAGCGGCATCGGCCTGATCCTCGCCCACCAGCTGTACCCGGCGTTCGGTGGCGTGTTCGTCGGCGTAAGTCACCCAACTGCCGATCTGCACTTTCTCGGTCGAGGTCGCAGCAAGTACGACCTGAGCGCTGCCCAGGCGCTGCTTGAAGTAACGCAAATCACGTTCGAGATCGACCAGGCGCTGTTTGTCCGCCTGCTCGCCTTTTGCCGATTGCTCGGCATGCAGGGTTTGCAGTTCGGCGACTTTACCCTTTAACAGGTCCAGGCCTTGTGGCGTGACGTAATTGGGCTGCGCGCTGACCTGCCGTTCGACAGGCTGATCGGCTTGCGCGGCGGCGTTATCTTCATTGACGAAGGCACGGCTCATGGAATTCTCCCGGTATAGGGTTTGGGCCATGGTCGCAGGCATTTGGTTTCACTGGATGTCTGAAAGCGACTTACGGCGAGTGATAAGCCCGTGCGGCGTCCTGATCCTTCTGCTGCTGCCAGGCTTTGTCCCGTTCCTCCAGATGGCTGTTGCGCCCATCCCCGCGGTCCTGGTTGTCGCGCATGGCCTGGCACTGGCGAAAGCCATCGCTCCAGCCTTCGGCGTACATTGGGTCCTTGAGGTAACGCGGGACGTTTTTGCGGAACTCGCCGGAGATCGCCCCGGCGGCCTGCCGACCGCTGCTGCAACCGTCATCGAAGCCATCGGCGAAGGCGGGTGGGTAACCTTTGGCGAGCAGCTCTTCGTGGGTTGACTGGCAACCTGCGAGCAGCAACAACACACCCACAACACTTGCATAACGCCGCATTCCTCACTCCCGGGCCATTCAGCGGCCTATGGGTGAAGTCTAGGAGAGGACGAGTGAGGCGATCGTGAAAGAAAGATCAAAGAATTCTTGTAGGAGCCGGCTTGCTGGCGATGGGATCAACGCGGTGTGTCCGAATAACCACGGTGATGCCATCGCCAGCAAGCCGGCTCCTACAGGCGTGGCGATCAGTAGTGATACCACTTCAGCTCAAGCATCACTTCGTTCTCGGCCGTGGCCAAATGGCTGAACTCGCGTTGCGCGCTCAAGCGCAGACCGAGATTGCGCGATATTTCCCACTGCTGATTCAGGCTCAGGCTACGGCGCACTTCGCCATTGGTGAAGAAATCGCCTTTGGCTTCCAGGCTCAAGTTACCCAGCGGGTTCTTCCACAGCACACCGCTGTTGAAACCGGCGGCTGGCGCGACGAATGCGGCGAAGTCGTTGTTGTGCTCGATACGCACCGTGCCCAAGGCAAAACCGAGCATGTCATCGCCCAGTTGCCAGGTTCCGCCACCACCGCCGTTGACGTGGCTGACCAGGGTCTGGTCATCGTGCTTGCCCGGCACCCGCTCCAGGCCACCGGTGACTTGCCATGACAGCGGTTGCAGCAATTCGTTACGCGGGGTCAGGGAGCGAATGGTCGCCAGATCCAGTTGCTGCACTTGCCAGTCATTGCCTTCGTACTGGCGCAGTTTCAATTGCAGGATTTCGATCTGCGCGCCAAGGGGAAAGCTTTCGTTGTTGTCATTGAGGTCGTGATAAGCCATGCGCAAGCCGTACTCGCCAAAGGCTTTATCGCCACGGGTGCCGAGGCCGAGCTGCCAGGTTCGGGACTCGTGGCCGTCTTCAGGCAGGCCGGGTTGCGGGATGTCCAGCTCCGGTGCCGGGTTCTGGTTGATCGCCCGCAGCAGTTCGAAGCTGCGCTGGGCGCGCGCCGGGTCGCGTTCCTGACCGTTGGCGCGGTAGCGCTCCAGGCGATAGGCCGCATCGATGATCAGCGCCTGGCGGTCGCGGGGTTGCGCCTTGAACGCAGGATCTTGCAATTGTTTCTGATCGGCGCTGATTTTCAGCACCCATTGCTGCTCTTCAGGGTTCAACGGCTCAGCGCGACTGAGCAACTCGCGTTCCCGGGAGGGACGATACTGGATCGACTCCACCAGCCCGGCCTCTTTCACGGCCTTGACGGTGTCGGTGGGAATGGCCGTGAGCGGGAATTGCTCGGTCAGGCGCAGGCTTGGACGGGCCACTTGCAGCAGTTCCAGCAAGCGGTATGAGCAGTTTTCGTCGAAGAAGAAGTAATCGAACTTGATCTGCTTCAGCTCCCAGACGTGCTCGACCATGCGCGCGGTTTCCTGTTGCGTCAGGTTCAGCCGGTATTCCCACAGGTCGCGGTTTTCCAGGCTGCGGTATTCCGAGAGTTTTTCCTGATAGGGCACCAGTGCGAACAGGCCGGGATAACCGCCCATCAGGCCTTTCCAGGCATAGAGGATGCTGTTGTCCGAACCCTCGATGTAGGCGCCGAAGTTGATGGCGTAGCTGAGCAGCGAAGTCTTGTCGTTCTTTACACCGGCCTGGTCGATGCGCAGCAGGGTGTGGCCGAACATCGAGGACGGGCTATTCAGATAGGCTGCCGGGAAGATCATCACCGCGCTGTCGGGCGAGACGTCCTTGAACCATTGCTTGAACTCGGCGCAGTCCGGCGTCGGCAGGCCGGTCAGGCCGAGTTGCTCTTTGAGCCAGCGGGTGCGGGCCGGGTAGACGCATTGAGCGTGTTGTTCACCGGCACTGTCCGGGGCGTACAGGGCTTGTACGGTCGCCGCCAGTTCATGGTCCGGGTGTTCATTGCCGTCAGCGGCGAGAAAGAATTTCGGATCGCTGACATAGCTGCGCCAGCCGCCGAGCTTGGCGGTCTCGTAATGGCCCAGGGATATCCAGAAAGGGTCGTTGGCCAGTTGCTGCAAACGTTGAGGGTCGATATGAGGCGCGGCGGACAGCGGGGCGCAGACACACAGCGCCAGCCAGGCAAGGCGTTTGAGCATAAATGGCAACTTAACTTGAAAAAAATGAAGACCGGCGCGGTTGATGCTTCCCCCTGTAGGAGCTGGCTTGCCAGCGATGGTCTCTAAGGCGCCGCGTTTATCCAGTAGACACGCGTCATCGTTAACGACCATCGCTGGCAAGCCAGCTCCTACAGTACGCAGGCATCACCAAAAAAACAAAACCCGCTTCCCGAAAGAAGCGGGGCGGGTCGAGCTTAAGCTTGAGTTGCGTACTTGGCCAGACGAGGGTCGGCTTTGAGCACGGCCAGGGTGTTGGTATGCACATCTTCGGCAGTCACGTCAGCCTTGCTGAAGATCTGCTGGAAGTGCTCGTGAGTGACGGCGGCGAAGTGCGCACGGTCTTCCGGCGCCACGCCCAATACCACGGCATAGGTGGTCAGCGCTTCGCCCTGACCTTTGGCCATGTCTTCGGACAGCTCGTTCATCATGCCATTCATGGCAAACCAGGATTTGCCGCCATAGGTCAGCGCCGCATTGGTTGCGCAGCCGTTGGTGCCGGAGGTCATACCGAAGGTTGCGTTGCCGGAAGTGCCGTTGGTGGTGGATGCCAGGAAGTGAGCTGGAGTACCACGCTGGCCTTCGAACAGCATGTTGCCCCAACCGCAATCCGGGCCGCCAGGCGCTTGCGCCATGGCATTGATGGATACAGCGGTGAAGAGAGTACCAAGAAGAATCCGTTTCATAGCTTTATTCTCTTTATGTGCATACCAATAGACAAGGGAGTCTGGCCCGTTCCGGTGCCAGTGGGCCGGGCATTAGTCCAGCCGCGCAGTTTGGAGTTTAGGCACGATCACGGGGTTCCGTGATTTTTTGCAAAACATTCATGGGGAACGACGGCGCAAGCCCGGCCCGCCTGGGGTTGGCGGATTGACTATGCTCAGGCCTGCGGCGCTCCTTGCCAGTCGGGCATGGGCAGCGCCAGAATGCTGCCATCTGCCCCGCCTGATTGTAAGGAAGCCCGATGCCTGATCCTGTTGCTGCCAGCTTGCGTCTAGCGCCCGAAGCGCTGACCCGTCCGTTTTCCGCTGAACAGTTCAGCTTCTCTACCACCAATGATCTGGAGCCCTTTCGCGGTGTGCTTGGCCAGGAACGTGCGGTCGAAGCCTTGCAGTTCGGTGTGGCCATGCCACGCCCCGGTTACAACGTATTCGTCATGGGCGAGCCCGGCACTGGCCGGTTCTCGTTCGTCAAACGCTACCTCAAGGCCGAAGGCAAGCGCCTGCAGACCCCGGCGGACTGGGTCTACGTCAACAATTTCGATGAACCTCGCGAGCCGCGCGCGCTGGAGCTGCCGTCGGGCACCGCCGGTGCCTTCATCGCTGACATCAACGGCTTGATCGACAACCTGCTGGCGACGTTTCCGGCAGTCTTCGAGCATCCGTCCTACCAGCAGAAGAAAAGCAGCATCGACCGCGCCTTCAACCAGCGCTACGACAAGGCCCTGGACGTCATCGAGCGTCTGGCGCTGGAAAAGGACGTCGCGCTCTACCGCGACGCCAGCAATATCGCCTTCACCCCGATGGGCGACGGCAAGGCGTTGGACGAGGCTGAGTTCGCCCAGTTGCCGGAAGCCGAGCGCGAACGCTTTCACGAGGATATTTCGGCACTGGAGGAGCGCCTGAATGAAGAGCTCGCCAGCCTGCCGCAATGGAAGCGTGAGTCGAGCAACCAACTGCGTCATCTGAACGAAGAAACCATCACCCTGGCCTTGCAGCCATTGTTGTCGCCACTCTCGGAGAAATACGCCGAGAACGCGGCGGTCTGCGGTTATCTGCAAGCCATGCAGGTGTACTTGCTCAAGACCGTGGTCGAGCAACTGGTGGACGACAGCAAGACCGACGCTGTCGCCCGCAAGTTGCTGGAAGAACAATACGCGCCGAGCCTGGTGGTCGGTCACTCGGCCAGCGGCGGTGCGCCAGTGGTGTTCGAGCCGCACCCGACCTACGAAAACCTTTTCGGTCGTATCGAATACAGCACCGATCAGGGCGCGCTGTACACCACCTACCGCCAACTGCGGCCGGGTGCGTTGCACCGGGCCAACGGCGGCTTCCTGATCCTTGAAGCGGACAAAATGCTCAGCGAGCCGTTCGTGTGGGACGCCCTGAAACGCGCCCTGCAATCACGCAAGCTGAAAATGGAGTCGCCGCTCGGTGAGCTGGGCCGTCTGGCCACCGTGACCCTGACACCGCAACACATTCCGTTGCAGGTCAAAGTCGTCATCATCGGTGCCCGCCAGCTGTATTACACGCTGCAAGACCTCGATCCGGACTTCCAGGAGATGTTCCGCGTCCTGGTGGATTTCGACGAAGACATCCCGATGGTCGACGAGAGCCTGGAGCAATTCGCCCAGTTGCTCAAGACCCGTACTTCCGAAGAAGGCATGGCACCGCTGACCGCCGATGCGGTGGCGCGCCTGGCCACCTACAGTGCGCGCCTGGCCGAGCACCAGGGGCGCTTGTCGGCGCGTATCGGTGACTTGTTCCAACTGGTCAGCGAGGCAGACTTCATCCGTCACCTGGCTGGCGATGAAATGACCGACGCCGGGCACATCGAGCGTGCACTCAAGGCCAAGGCCACGCGGACCGGACGGGTTTCGGCGCGGATTCTCGACGACATGCTGGCCGGGATCATCCTGATCGACACCGATGGCGCGGCGGTCGGCAAGTGCAATGGCTTGACCGTGCTGGAAGTCGGCGACTCGGCCTTCGGTGTGCCGGCGCGAATTTCCGCCACGGTGTACCCGGGCGGCAGCGGTATCGTTGACATCGAGCGTGAGGTCAACCTCGGCCAGCCGATCCACTCCAAGGGGGTGATGATCCTCACGGGGTATCTGGGCAGCCGCTACGCCCAGGAATTCCCGCTGGCGATTTCCGCGAGCATCGCCCTGGAGCAATCCTACGGTTATGTCGATGGCGACAGTGCTTCCCTGGGCGAGGCCTGCACCCTGATTTCGGCCTTGTCGAAAACCCCGCTCAAGCAGTGCTTTGCCATCACCGGTTCGATCAACCAGTTTGGCGAAGTACAGGCAGTCGGCGGAGTCAACGAGAAGATCGAGGGCTTCTTCCGTCTGTGCGAAGCCCGCGGTTTGACTGGCGAGCAGGGGGCGATCATTCCTCATGCCAACGTCGCCACGCTGATGCTCGACGAGAAAGTGCTGGCGGCCGTGCGTGCGGGGCAGTTCCATGTGTACGCGGTCCGTCAGGCCGACGAAGCCTTGAGTTTGCTGGTGGGCGAGCCGGCCGGCGAGCCGGACGAAAATGGCGAGTTCCCTGAAGGCAGCGTGAACGCGCGGGTTGTGGAGCGCCTGCGGGTTATCGCGGAAATGATCAGTGAAGATGATCTGAAAGAAGCCGAGAAGGAGTTGGCGCAGGAGGCTTTGGCAGAAACCAAACCAGCTTGATGCAGTAACCCATGTGGGAGCGGGCTTGCTCGCGAAGGCGTCGTGTCAGTCGACATCAAAGTTGCATGACACACTGCTTTCGCGAGCAAGCCCGCTCCCACATTTGTTTGTGTGAGTAGCGGAAAAGCGTCGTCGAAATGGCGTCAATATTCACACTATGACCATTCGGCGCCTTTCGGTCTCCGCTCGGCCTGCAAGCCAGACTTTTCTTCTATTCTCTGCTCAAGGATATCGACAGTAATCACAGGATCGAAACAGCCTTCCCGCGGGGGCTGAATACCGGATCTACCGAGGGTCGCCGCCATGTCGCGCAACCTCTGTCTCACCCGTCAATGCCTGGGCCTTGTGACCCGTATCGAATGTGCCATCCGCCCATTGGCGGGAGATACGGGCATGTGGACTCTGCTCTTCGCCGCCGGAATGGCCGGCGAACAACCTTCGGCCATCAAGGCCCAAGGCCCGTTTCACGGTCCAATCGTCGCTGAATCAATCCTCGACACCATCGTTGAAAGCCTGACCTTGCATGGCTACGAGTTGGCCGACGATCCGCAAATCTGGTGCCTGCACCTGCAAGCCCAACTGCGGGAAATCAACGGGGGGCGCTGCCGGAACATGGGCGGCTTCGAGTTTCACCCAGAGCACTGAGTCGCACTATTGATCAAGGTGCGTCATATCGGCCTTGTCGAGTTTGACCTCGAAACCATATTGCACGGTGGCGAGGTCAGTGCGCTGATAGGTTTCCAGGCGCGTAGGCTGCCCGTAGAAGTAGTGCACGGCAAACTGCGCCGGACCTTGTGCGCTCGCGCCATGGCTGACCGTTAGAATTTCCTTCAAGTAACTGCCGCTGTCGTCCTTGGCGAAGAAACGCCAGTCCTGGGCGGGATACGCCTTCAGGTCCACCACCAGCGCGTTGTCCTTGAGCTCGAGGCCCTTGGGCAGTTGGCGGGCATCGACGGTTTTTTGCTCGACCGTGGCCAGGAACAACGGCATCGAGCCCACCGCGTAGGCTGGCGTTTCCGGAAACAGGTTCAGATCATAAGTGATGGTGCCGCGCAGGGGGTCGATCTGGTACGCCTCGGGCGGCAGCTCGATCGGCTCGTCGCGTTTGCCGCGAGTGTCTTCGGTGAAGAAACTCACCGGACTTTCCCCGGGGTTGAACGATGTGCCGAGCAGTTCATCGTTGAAGCTGCGCAGGTGAGTGAATTCGATTCGCGCAGCGCTGGGATCGTCGACCGATTGACTGATGTTGACGTTCTTTTTCAGTTGGTCCTCACTCAGCGTTGCCCCTTTCAGCCAAGTCGCCGCCTGGTCGTCATACACCACTACGTGCAAGTTCAGGGGCTGGACAGACTTGTTCGCAGTCTCGGCATCGAAGCGCCAGATCGGCAGGTCGAGGTCCTTGCGGGTGACCGTGGCGGCGGAAAAATCCAGGATGCTCACTTCGAGGGTTTCGATCGTCCCGTTGAAGTACACCTTCGAGTAATGTCGAGCTTGCTGTTTCTCAAAGTTGCGTTGTTCTTCGTCGAGCTGTTTTTCCAGGGGCTCGCTCCAGCTCTTTTGCTGTTGCATCTTGGCCAGCTGCTGCTGATAGAAGGCAATTTGTACCGCGGTTTCATTGATTGAGCCGGCGCGCGCGATGAATTGCCCGGTGCTGTCCCTGGCCTGGACGATCAGCGGGTTCAGCGGTGCTTCTCTGACTTCGGGGGCCAGCGGCGCGCTGTTGTTGTATTCGATTTCCGCGTAGTTGTTCGTCAAAGTGAGCAGGGTGACGCTCAGGTTGTCATTGGTGCGGGTCTGGCCTACGTCCTTTTTCGTCAGGTCGAAGCTGTAGAGGCGGCGTGGCGCGATGACCTCGACTTTGCCTTGCAGGGTCACCGGTTGTGGCTGCTGCTTTCTGTCGATGTCGAGGCCTTCGATGAAGGGGTAGGCCACGGTCAGGTCATCGGGGTTGGTCAGGTTGGAGCTCGAAGGGCTCAGCTGGATGCCGGGGTCGGTTTCCGACCATTCCGGCTGGAAGGGAATCACGCGTTTATTGCTCAGGGTGACCGACTGCCATTCCAGTCCGTGGGGAAACAAAAACGCGGCAGGAACGCTGAACGTGAACGGAAACACCGGTTGCAGATCGGTCAGGTAGTCGGAACTGGAGTCCTTTTGCAGCACGAACAACCCATTGATATAGGTATCGACCAGGGCCTGCGGGGTCGGGTAGTGCTTGAGCATGGCGAGGGCGTCTTCGCCGTATTCGGTTTCCACCGGTTTGCTGTCGAGCTTGAGTTGCGCGCGTTCGAGCAGCAGCAGTGAGCCGCCCAACTCCGACACGGCATCCTTGAGTTTTGGATCCTGAATGGCATCCAGCGACTTTTCGAACTGCGCGGTTTTTTCTTCGAGGCTGACCTGGCGTTTTTCATCGCTGGGTGAGCAGCCGCTTAGCAGCAGCGCCAGGCAAATTCCGGCACTCGTTAAAGGCAATCGCACATCCATTTCCAGTCTTCCTGTCCGATACCACTGAGCGGTCAATGATTTGGACACTAGCAGAAAAACTTTGATACACAGGCGCAGGTGGCGGATTTTTCGACGGTTTCTGGCGGTAACGAGGCGCTGTTATACTCGCGGCCATTTCCAGTCCACATGTGAGATTCAATGGAACGCTTTATCGAAAATGCAATGTACGCCTCGCGCTGGCTGTTGGCGCCGATCTATTTCGGCCTGTCCCTCGGGCTGCTGGCGCTGGCACTGAAGTTCTTCCAGGAAGTCTTCCACGTCATCCCGAACGTCTTCTCGATGGCCGAGTCGGACTTGATCCTGGTGCTGCTGTCACTGATCGACATGGCCCTGGTGGGCGGTTTGCTGGTGATGGTGATGATTTCCGGCTACGAGAACTTCGTCTCGCAACTGGATATCGATGACAGCAAGGAAAAGCTCAACTGGCTGGGCACCATGGACTCTTCGTCGCTGAAGATGAAGGTGGCGGCGTCGATCGTGGCAATTTCGTCCATTCACCTGCTGCGCATCTTCATGGACGCCAAGAACGTCGACCCTGAACACCTGCAGTGGTACGTGATCATCCACATGACCTTCGTGGTCTCGGCATTCGCCATGGGTTACCTGGATAAAGTCACCAAGCACTGAGTGCAACTTCCTTTGTGGGAGCGTGGCTTGCCCGCGATGGTATCGACGCGGTCTGACGCTGAACCGTGGTGACGCCATCGCGGGCAAGCCGCGCTCCCACAGGGTGCAAACAGACGGGCGGCGTCGTTTGTGGCTTGTGCTTTGATGCGCCGAGGCCTATCCCTGTAAGTATGTTGGCTCGCCACTGCGTGAGGTGCGTTCATGACCCTGCAAGAGTTGAATGCGTATGCCGTCGCCGGGAAGGTCGATGAGCTGAACCTGATCTCTATGGAGGGGGGCATCTACCTGCTGGAGGCGCGGATGCATGGCGCGGCGCATCCATTGAACGATACGCACGGACACACGATGAGCCTGCGTTCGGTGGAGCATGCCCGTGATGTGCTGCGCTCCTTTCCCAAGTTGCACTTCAACCTTGTGCACACGGTCGTGCATGACGAAATGTGCGGCCTGGTTGCCGATATTGAGGAAAACCTGAAGGTGCCGATCGCCTGACGCCCCTCATCAATGGCATGACATCTGTGCTAGTCTGCTGGCCCTTTTGGTTCCGGGCGCTCCGGGACGCGCTGTGCACGCATGGCAAGTTCCCGAGCCGTCCGCACAGCGGAGCAGTGTCATGTCCGAAGTAAATCTGTCCACCGACGAAACCCGCGTCAGCTACGGTATTGGCCGTCAGCTGGGCGACCAACTGCGCGACAACCCGCCACCGGGCGTAAGCCTGGACGCGATCCTGGCCGGTCTGACCGACGCATTTGCCGGTAAGCCAAGCCGTGTGGGTCAGGAAGAGATGTCCGCCAGCTTCAAGGTCATCCGCGAAATCATGCAGGCCGAAGCTGCAGCCAAGGCTGAAGCGGCCGCTGGCGAAGGCCTGGCTTTCCTGGCTGAAAACGCCAAGCGTGAAGGCATCACCACTCTGGCTTCCGGCCTGCAGTTCGAAGTTCTGACTGCTGGCGAAGGCGCCAAGCCATCCCGTGAAGACACCGTGCGTACCCACTACCACGGCACCCTGATCGACGGCACTGTGTTCGACAGCTCCTACGAGCGCGGCCAGCCAGCAGAGTTCCCGGTTGGCGGCGTGATCGCCGGCTGGACCGAAGCCCTGCAACTGATGAATGCCGGCAGCAAATGGCGCCTGTACGTGCCGAGCGAACTGGCTTACGGCGCTCAAGGCGTTGGCGGCATCCCGCCGCACAGCGTACTGGTGTTCGACGTCGAGCTGCTCGACGTTCTGTAATACCCGCTGATTTACCTGTACCTGTAGGAGCGAGCTTGCTCGCGATGGGCGTCAACGATTACGCGGCCATTCTGAATGAACGCGGTGTCTTGGAGTTTTTCGCGAGCAAGCTCGCTCCTACAAGGTTTGTAGCGTTTCTCATATCTCGATCTTATGGTTCAGATCGTGCGACGGGCGCAACGCCCGGGCATAGCAGAACAGAAACAGATTACGCACCAGCTCCTTGAGTACTACCGGTTCGCTGGAGCTCAGGCCACTGACGTCCAGATCACCCTGGTCCTGCAGCTCGTTCAAGGCTTCCTCTTCCAGTACGGCACAGACTTCCCCGGTTTCCCGATGCAGGATCCTGAGGTAAGGGTGTGGGCGGTCCAACCAGGCATCGATCAAATAAGTCATGGTTCTCATCTCCATTGAAGGTTTGATGAGAATAATTCTTATTCATCAAATAGCAAGGACCTATTGGCGGTTTGCGCTTTTTTTCAGGTGAAGATTGCGTCAGGTCAAATCGACTGGCGTTTGGCTATTGCGAGGATTTACTGGGGGAAGCGGGGAGGGAGTGGTGCCATCCCACGCCGGGCGCGGGATGGAAAACAGCAGGCTCAGACTTTTCTGACGAACTCGGACTTGAGTTTCATTGGGCCAATGCCGTCGATCTTGCAGTCGATGTCGTGATCGCCATCGCACAGGCGGATGTTCTTGACCTTGGTGCCCACCTTGACCACCAAAGACGTGCCCTTGACCTTGAGGTCCTTGATCACGGTGATGGTATCGCCGTCCTGCAGGATGTTACCGACCGAATCCTTTTTCACCGCGTCATCGGACACCGCTTCGGCTTCGCCGCTGGCGGACCATTCGTGAGCGCACTCGGGGCAGATCAGTTGGGCGCCGTCTTCATAGGTGTATTCGGAATTGCATTTCGGGCAGGGTGGCAACGTGCTCACTAAGGCTCCTTGGATTCAGGATCACTAAAAGCGCACATTATATAGGGTTTTATCGCAAGGAGGTGGGACTGTAGGAGCTGGCTTGCTAGCGATGCATGCGCCTCGGTGTGTCAGGAACACTCCGGTGATGCGATCGCCAGCAAGCCGGCTCCTACGAAAAGCGGGTCAGTGCGTACGCGCGACCGCGAACTCGCTCAGTTCAACCAGTGCATCGCGGTATTCGCTGGCAGGCAGCGCGTCGAGGCACTTGATCGCACGTGCCACGTAGTCACGGGCCAGTTGTGCGGTGTAATCCAGCGAGCCCGAGGCTTCCACGGCTTCGCGGATGCTTTCCAGGTCTTCGATTCCGCCTTTCTGGATCGCCTTGCGCACCAGGGCGGCCTGTTCCGGCGTGCCTTCGCGCATGGTGTAGATCAGCGGCAGGGTCGGTTTGCCTTCGGCCAGATCGTCACCGACGTTCTTGCCCAGGGTTTCGGCGTCGCCTTTGTAATCGAGCAGGTCGTCGACCAGCTGGAAGGCCACGCCCAGGTGATCACCGAATGTACGCAGGGCTTCGGCCTGTTCCGGCGTGGCTTGGCACAGGGCCGCGGCACTGTGGGTCGAGGCTTCGAAGAGCATCGCGGTCTTGCCGCGGATGACTTCCATGTAGGTTTCTTCGGTGGTGCTGGCGTCACGTACCTTCGACAACTGCAGCACTTCGCCTTCAGCGATGATGCGCGTCGCTTGCGAAAGGATCTTCATCACTGGCATGGAGCCCAGTTCGACCATCATTTCGAAGGAACGTGAATACAGGAAGTCACCGACCAGCACGCTTGGCGCGTTGCCCCACATGGCGTTGGCGGTCGAACGGCCGCGGCGCATGCCGGACATGTCGACCACGTCGTCATGCAGCAGGGTCGCGGTGTGCAGGAACTCGATGGTGGCGGCCAGCAGGCGCAGCTCGTCGCCTTCGCGACCAAGGGCCTTGCCACACAGCAACACCAATAAGGGACGCAGGCGTTTGCCGCCGGCCGAGGTGATGTAGTCGCCGATTTTCGATACCAGCGGCACTCGGGAAGTCAGCTGCTTCTTGATGATGCCGTCGACGGCGCTAAAATCGTCCGCCACCGCGCGGTAGAAAGCTTGGGGTTGCATCAGCGACAGTTGCTCCAGAAGGGTTGCGCGGCATGCTAGGACCCACGCCAGCAGGTGTCAAGGCGCGATGGACGGCCCCTTGCAAGGCGCTCGTGCCTTGCGTACAATCGCGCACCCTGAACTTCCTGGGCAGCACCTGCCTTACGCAATTGCAAGTGGGCCTCCAGCCCCATGCAGCCATGCCAGCCAATACCTCTTCTTATAAAGAGCTGGGTGAGCAGGATTATCGGAGAAATACCATGTCTTATGCAGTAATCGTTACTGGCGGCAAGCAGTACAAAGTCGCCCCAGGTGAATACCTGAAGATCGAAAAACTGGAAATCGCTACCGGCGAATCCGTTACCTTTGATCGCGTTCTGTTGGTTGCCAACGGTGACGACGTGAATATCGGCGCTCCAGTTGTTGCTGGCGCTACCGTTGTGGCTGAAGTGATCTCCCAAGGTCGTCACGATAAAGTCCGCATCATCAAGTTCCGTCGTCGTAAGCACCACATGAAGCGTATGGGCCACCGCCAGTGGTACACCGAGATCAAAATCACCGGTATTCAGGCTTAATTTCAGCCTAATTCCTCACTAGGAGAATTGAACTCATGGCACACAAAAAAGCTGGTGGTAGTACCCGTAACGGTCGCGACTCAGAAGCCAAACGCCTTGGCGTGAAGATGTATGGCGGCCAGGCTATCAAAGCAGGCAACATCATCGTGCGTCAGCGCGGCACCCAATTCCACGCTGGCTACGGCGTTGGCATGGGTAAAGATCACACCCTCTTCGCTAAAGTCGAAGGCGTGATCAAGTTCGAAGTAAAAGGCGCCTTCGGTCGTCGTTACGTGAGCGTAGTCGCCGCTTAATTGCGCGATCGCTGGAAAAGCCCTGTCTCGCGACGGGGCTTTTTCGTTTGTGGGGTGAGTCTCTTGCAAAGCTGTTTGTATGGGCTGTTGGCGTACGATGTAGGTATCGTGGTTTGGGGTCGCTGCGCTCATTTTTGCAAGAGTCTTATGTCTTGATTGTTTTTCGGCTCGTCCGTATGGCGAGAGGCGTTTGTTATGAAGTTTGTTGATGAAGTATCGATTCGAGTAAAAGCCGGCGATGGTGGCAATGGTGCCATGAGTTTCCGTCGGGAAAAATTTATCGAGAACGGTGGCCCGAACGGCGGTGATGGCGGTGACGGCGGTTCCATCTACATGATGGCCGACGAAAACCTCAACACCCTGGTGGACTACCGTTACACCCGGCACTTCGATGCCGAGCGTGGCTCCAACGGCGGCAGCACCGACTGCACCGGCAAGAAAGGTGAAGACCTGATCCTGCGCGTTCCGGTCGGCACCACGGTGATCGACTCTGCCACTCAGGAAGTCATTGGCGACCTGACCAAGGCCGGTCAGAAATTGATGGTAGTGCAGGGCGGCTGGCACGGTCTGGGCAACACCCGTTTCAAATCCAGTACCAACCGTGCGCCGCGCCAGACCACTCCGGGCAAGCCGGGTGAGCAGCGCGACCTGAAGCTGGAAATGAAAGTGCTGGCTGACGTCGGTCTGCTGGGCTTGCCGAACGCCGGTAAAAGTACTTTTATCCGTTCGGTGTCGGCTGCCAAGCCGAAAGTTGCCGACTACCCGTTCACCACGCTGGTGCCGAACCTGGGTGTGGTCAGTGTCGATCGCTGGAAGAGCTTCGTGGTCGCGGACATTCCGGGTCTGATCGAGGGTGCTTCCGACGGTGCCGGCCTGGGCATTCGCTTCCTCAAGCACTTGGCGCGTACGCGTCTGCTGCTGCACCTCGTGGACATGGCGCCGCTGGATGACGCCAGCGCACCGGATGCCGCTGAAGTGATCGTCAGCGAGCTGATCAAGTTCAGCCCGTCCCTGGCGGAGCGTGATCGCTGGCTGGTCCTGAACAAGTGCGACCAGATCCTTGATGAAGAGCACGATGCTCGCGTCAAGGAAATCGTTGATCGCCTGGAGTGGACGGGTCCGGTCTACGTGATCTCGGCCATCTCCAAGCTCGGTACCGAGCGTCTGTGCCACGACATCATGCGTTACATGGAAGATCGTGCCGATCGCCTGGCCAATGACCCGGCCTACAAGGAAGAGCTGGCCGATCTCGATCAGCGCATCGAAGACGAGGCTCGCGCGCAACTGCAGGCGCTGGATGACAAGCGTGCCCTGCGTCGCAGCGGTGTGAAGTCGGTCCACGACATCGGCGACGATGATTGGGACGAAGAAGATGTGGATGACGAAGATGGTCCGGAAATCATTTACGTGCGTGACTGATTCGTTGCGATAAACTTAAGCGCCGCTCAATCGAGCGGCGTTTTGGTATCTGGAAATCGATTGTTGGTCACGAATAACCACGAATAACGTCACGGGCAGTGCCAGGTCGCGCTGCCCTCAAGCTAAGGTTGAAGATGATGCGGAGCAAGGTGACAGGTGCGCAGCGTTGGGTCGTGAAGATCGGCAGCGCTTTGCTGACGGCAGACGGCAAGGGCCTGGATCGCGCGGCAATGGGTGTCTGGGTTGAGCAGATGGTGGCCTTGCATGAGGCGGGTGTCGAGCTGGTGCTGGTGTCCTCCGGGGCGGTGGCGGCCGGCATGAGCCGTCTGGGCTGGACCTCGCGACCCAGTGCGATGCACGAGCTCCAGGCTGCCGCGGCAATCGGCCAGATGGGGTTGGTGCAGGCCTGGGAGTCGAGTTTTGCCGAGCATGGCCGGCATACCGCGCAGATTCTCCTGACTCACGACGACCTGTCCGACCGCAAGCGCTACCTGAACGCCCGCAGCACCTTGCGTGCGCTGGTCGAGCTCAAGGTCATTCCGGTGATCAACGAGAATGACACCGTGGTCACCGACGAAATCCGTTTTGGCGACAACGACACCCTGGCGGCGCTGGTGGCCAACCTGGTGGAGGCGGACTTGCTGGTGATCCTGACGGATCGTGACGGCATGTTCGACGCCGATCCGCGCAACAATCCGGATGCGCAGTTGATCTACGAGGCGCGTGCCGATGATCCGGCACTCGATGCGGTGGCCGGCAGTACGGGTGGCGCGCTGGGACGTGGTGGCATGCAGACCAAGCTGCGTGCTGCGCGTCTGGCGGCCCGTTCCGGTGCTCACACCATCATCGTCGGTGGGCGGATCGAGCGTGTGCTGGATCGTCTCAAGGCTGGCGAGCGCATCGGCACCTTGCTGTCGCCAGAGCGCGGCATGCTGGCGGCGCGCAAGCAATGGCTGGCCGGTCACCTGCAAACCCGTGGCACCCTGGTGCTGGATGCGGGCGCGGTGACTGCGTTGTCCCAGGGTAACAAGAGCTTGCTGCCGGTCGGGGTCAAATTGGTGCAGGGTAGCTTCCGTCGTGGCGAAATGGTGGTATGCGTGGCGCCGGACGGTCGTGAGATTGCCCGTGGCCTGGCCAACTACAGTGCGCTGGAAGCGCAAAAAATCATCGGTCAGTCGTCCGAAGCGATTGTCGGTCTGTTGGGTTACATGGCGGAACCGGAACTGGTTCACCGCGATAACCTGATCCTGGTTTGAAGGAATACCTGAATGCGCGTGGCAAAAGGATTGTTGGGGTTGCTGTTGGCGATGCCGTTGCTGGCTTCGGCCGAGGAAATCGGCCGGGTGTCGACGGTGTTCAAGTTCGTCGGGCCGAATGACCGGATTGTGGTCGAGGCCTTCGATGATCCGAAGGTCGACGGCGTGACCTGCTATCTGTCGCGCGCCAAGACTGGTGGTGTGAAGGGCGGCCTGGGGTTGGCCGAGGATCGTGCCGAAGCGTCCATCGCTTGCCGTCAGGTCGGGCCGATAAGCTTCAAGGGTGAGCTCAAGGATGGCGATGAGGTGTTCAAGGAGCGCACGTCCCTGGTGTTCAAGACCATGCAGGTGGTGCGCTTTCTCGACAAGAAGCGCAATACGCTGGTGTACCTGGTGTATAGCGATCGCTTGATCGAGGGTAGTCCGCAGAATGCGGTGACGGCGATTCCAATCTTGCCGTGGGCGCACGCCCAATAACCTGATGTAAATCGAACTCTGTAGGAGCGAGCTTGCTCGCGAGGGACGCATGGGTGACATGGGCTGTCTGGTGCCCCGTGTTATCGTTGACGTCCATCGCGAGCAAGCTCGCTCCTACAGTTTTTTGTGTGTCCATCAAATCGCAGGCAATAAAAAACCGACCCTGAGGTCGGTTTTTTAATGAACGAGTCGCTTAGGCAGCAGCGGCAACGTTCAGGGCCTTTACGTGGCCATTCAAACGGCTCTTATGGCGAGCAGCCTTGTTCTTGTGGATGATGCCTTTATCGGCCATGCGGTCGATAACTGGCACAGCCAGAACGTATGCAGCTTGAGCTTTTTCAGCGTCTTTTGCGTCGATGGCCTTAACTACATTCTTGATGTAGGTACGAACCATGGAACGCAGGCTGGCGTTGTGGCTGCGACGCTTCTCAGCCTGTTTTGCACGTTTTTTGGCGGAAGGTGAGTTGGCCACCGTCGAGCTCCTCGAAAGACTTTTTAGGAAATAGCAAACAAAATAGGCCGCGAATCATGCCGATGAAGAGAAGTCTTGTCAAGGGCGCTTGAAACGTTCCGCTAAGTGGTAGGTATGAAGAGGCGGGATATTTATTTCCGGCGCTTGACCTGTAAACTCGCGAGCTTTGGCTCTGTGCTGTTGCGGCGCGGAGTATCGCACAAGTAGGCGCATTGTTCGCCTGCTGTTTATCGACAGGCACAAACTTCTTCCATGAATCTGCTCAAATCGTTGGCCGCCGTCAGCTCTATCACGATGCTTTCCCGGATTCTGGGATTTGTTCGAGACACTCTCATTGCGCGTACATTTGGCGCGGGAATGGCGACGGACGCCTTCTTCATCGCCTTCAAATTGCCCAATCTGCTGCGCCGGATCTTCGCTGAGGGGGCTTTTTCCCAAGCCTTCGTGCCGATTCTTGCGGAATACAAGAGCCAGCAGGGCGAAGAGGCGACACGCACCTTCATTGCCTATGTCTCGGGTTTGTTGACACTGGTGCTGGCGCTGGTCACAGCGCTGGGCATGCTTGCCGCGCCCTGGGTCATTTGGGTAACTGCGCCGGGATTCACCGATACCCCGGAAAAATTCGAGCTCACGTCCGATCTATTGCGGGTGACCTTTCCTTACATATTGCTGATCTCCCTGTCGTCATTGGCGGGCGCGATCCTCAATACCTGGAACCGTTTTTCGGTGCCGGCGTTCGTGCCGACCCTGCTCAACGTCAGCATGATCATCTTTGCGCTGTTCCTGACGCCGTATTTCGATCCTCCCGTGATGGCGCTCGGCTGGGCGGTACTGGTCGGTGGCCTGGCGCAATTGCTTTATCAGCTGCCGCACCTGAAAAAGATCGGCATGCTGGTGCTACCGCGCCTGAACCTGCGCGACACCGGCGTCTGGCGGGTAATGAAGCAGATGCTGCCAGCGATCCTCGGCGTCTCGGTGAGCCAGATTTCGTTGATCATCAACACCATTTTCGCTTCGTTCCTGGTCGCCGGTTCCGTGTCCTGGATGTACTACGCCGACCGTTTGATGGAGTTGCCATCCGGCGTGCTGGGCGTGGCGCTGGGGACGATTCTGCTGCCGACCCTGGCCAAGACTTACGCCAGCAAGGATCGCCACGAATACTCGCGTATTCTCGATTGGGGACTGCGCCTGTGCTTTGTATTGGTGCTGCCTTGCGCCCTGGCGCTGGGGATTCTGGCCGAGCCGCTGACGGTTTCGCTGTTCCAGTACGGCCAGTTCGATGCCCATGATGCGGCCATGACTCAGCGCGCGTTGATCGCTTATTCCGTCGGTTTGCTCGGGATTATCGTGATCAAAGTGCTGGCGCCGGGCTTTTATGCGCAACAAAACATCCGGACGCCGGTGAAAATCGCGATTTTCACTCTGGTCGTTACCCAGCTGTTCAACCTGTTGCTGATCGGCCCGTTGGCTCACGCAGGCCTGGCGCTGGCTATCAGTGCCGGTGCCTGTATCAATGCTGGCTTGCTCTTTTATCAATTGCGTAAACAGCAGATGTACCAGCCGCAACCCGGTTGGGCGAAGTTTGGCTTCAAGCTGGTGATCGCAGTGGCGGTGATGTCTGGCGTATTGCTGGCCGGGATGCATTTCATGCCGGCCTGGGGCGAAGGGCAGATGCTTGAGCGTTTCTTGCGCCTGGGCGCCTTGGTGGTCGCTGGTGTGGTGGCTTATTTCGGCATGTTAGTGTTGATGGGCTTCCGTTTGCGCGACTTCAATCGCAAGGCGCTGGGATAGAGGTTCTGGCCTCGATAAACACGGTCGAACCGGCGGTTTTGTCGGCTCGATCACTTTGGGTTACGGTGTTGCCTGTCGTCGGCCGCCGGGTGTGGTTATAATCGACCACTTTATGAGCAAGAAGCGCGTTATGCAGCTGGTTCGAGGCCTCCACAATCTGCGCCCCCAGCATCGGGGCTGTGTCGCCACTATTGGCAACTTTGACGGTGTACACCGTGGCCACCAGGCAATCCTGGCGCGCCTGCGTGAGCGTGCGCTTGAGTTGGGCGTGCCCAGTTGCGTGGTGATTTTCGAGCCGCAACCGCGCGAGTTCTTCGCTCCGGAGACCGCGCCGGCCCGTCTGGCCCGTTTGCGGGACAAGCTCCAGCTGCTGGCGGCAGAAGGCGTCGACCGCGTTCTGTGCCTGGCTTTCAACCAGCGCCTGAGCAAGCTCAGCGCCAGCGAGTTCGTCGATACCATCCTGGTGGATGGCCTTGGCGTCCAGCACCTGGAGGTCGGCGATGACTTTCGTTTCGGCTGCGACCGCGCGGGAGATTTCGATTTCCTGCAACAGGCCGGCATCCTTCAGGGATTTACCGTCGAAGCGGCGCAAACCGTCGAGCTCGATGGCATCCGGGTCAGCAGCACACAGGTCCGCAATGCCCTGGCCGCCGCTGATTTCGCCCTGGCCGAACGCCTGCTCGGGCGGCCGTACCGGATCGCCGGTCGCGTATTGCATGGCCAGAAGCTCGCTCGGCAGTTGGGTACGCCCACCGCCAACATACAACTCAAGCGTCGTCGCGTGCCGTTCACCGGGGTTTACCTGGTGGACGTCGAGATCGACGGCAAGACCTGGCCCGGCGTCGCCAATATTGGCGTGCGGCCCACGGTTCAAGGTGATGGCAAAGCCCACCTGGAAGTGCATCTTTTAGATTTTGCCGGCGATCTGTATGACCGGCGTTTAACGGTGGTTTTCCACCACAAGCTGCGTGAAGAGCAGCGTTTCGCCTCTCTGGAGGCGCTGAAAACGGCGATCAACGCGGATGTCGCCGCCGCCCGTGCACTAGCCGCACCTAGCGCCCATCGCTAATGAAGAGCCTTAAATGACCGACTATAAAGCCACGCTAAACCTTCCGGACACCGCCTTCCCAATGAAGGCCGGCCTGCCTCAGCGCGAACCGCAGATTCTGCAGCGCTGGGACAGCATTGGCCTGTACGGAAAGTTGCGCGAGATTGGCAAGGATCGTCCGAAGTTCGTATTGCACGACGGCCCTCCGTACGCCAACGGCACGATTCACATCGGTCATGCGCTGAACAAGATTCTCAAGGACATGATCATCCGTTCGAAGACCCTGTCGGGCTTCGACGCACCTTATGTTCCGGGCTGGGACTGCCACGGCCTGCCGATCGAGCACAAGGTCGAAGTGACCCACGGCAAGAACCTGGGCGCGGACAAGACCCGCGAACTGTGCCGGGCCTATGCCACCGAGCAGATCGAAGGGCAGAAGTCCGAGTTCATCCGTCTGGGTGTGCTGGGCGACTTTGCCAACCCGTACAAGACCATGGACTTCAAGAACGAGGCCGGTGAAATCCGCGCTCTCGCCGAAATCGTCAAGGGCGGTTTTGTGTTCAAGGGCCTCAAGCCTGTGAACTGGTGCTTCGACTGCGGTTCGGCCTTGGCCGAAGCGGAAGTCGAGTACGAGAACAAGAAGTCCTCGACCATCGACGTGGCGTTCCCGATTGCCGACGAAGCCAAACTGGCTGCCGCCTTCGGTCTGCCAACCCTGGGCAAACCGGCTTCGATCGTGATCTGGACCACCACCCCGTGGACCATCCCGGCCAACCAGGCGCTGAACGTCCACCCGGAATTCAACTACGCCCTGGTCGACGTCGGCGACAAACTGCTGGTGCTGGCTGAAGAGCTGGTCGAGTCGTGCCTGGCGCGCTATTCGCTGGAAGGCTCGGTGATCGCTACCGCTACCGGTTCGGCGCTGGAACTGATCAACTTCCGTCACCCGTTCTATGACCGTCTGTCGCCGGTTTACCTGGCCGACTACGTTGAGCTGGGCGCTGGTACCGGTGTGGTTCACTCCGCTCCGGCCTACGGCGTGGACGACTTCGTGACCTGCAAGAAGTACGGCATGGTCAACGATGACATCCTCAATCCGGTACAAAGCAACGGCGTTTACGTGCCGTCGCTGGAGTTTTTCGGCGGCCAGTTCATCTGGAAGGCCAACCCGGCCATCGTCGACAAACTGACCGAAGTCGGTGCGCTGCTGCACACCACCGTCATCGAACACAGCTACATGCACTGCTGGCGCCACAAGACCCCGCTGATCTATCGCGCCACCGCGCAGTGGTTCATCGGCATGGACAAGCAGCCGACCACTGGCGACACCCTGCGCCAGCGCTCGCTCAAGGCTATCGAAGAGACCCAGTTCGTACCGGCCTGGGGCCAGGCGCGCCTGCACTCGATGATCGCCAACCGTCCGGACTGGTGCATTTCCCGTCAGCGCAACTGGGGCGTGCCGATCCCGTTCTTCCTGAACAAGGAAAGCGGCGAGCTGCACCCACGCACCGTCGAGCTGATGGAAGAAGTCGCCAAGCGCGTCGAAGTCGAGGGCATCGAAGCCTGGTTCAAGCTGGACGCCGCCGAGCTGCTAGGCGCTGAAGCGCCGCAGTACGACAAGATCAGCGACACCCTGGACGTCTGGTTCGACTCGGGTACCACGCACTGGCACGTCCTGCGCGGTTCGCACCCGATGGGCCACGAAACCGGTCCGCGCGCCGACCTGTACCTGGAAGGCTCGGACCAACACCGTGGCTGGTTCCACTCGTCGCTGCTGACCGGTTGCGCCATCGACAACCACGCACCGTATCGCGAGCTGCTGACTCACGGCTTCACTGTCGACGAGGCCGGCCGCAAGATGTCCAAGTCTTTGGGCAACGTGATTGCGCCACAGAAAGTCAACGACACCCTGGGCGCCGACATCATGCGTCTGTGGGTTGCCTCGACCGATTACTCGGGTGAAATAGCGGTTTCCGAGCAGATCCTGCAACGCAGCGCGGACGCCTACCGGCGTATCCGTAACACTGCGCGCTTCCTGCTTTCGAACCTGACCGGCTTCAACCCGGCCACCGACCTGCTGCCGGCCGAAGAAATGCTGGCACTGGACCGTTGGGCCGTGGACCGTACCCTGCTGCTGCAGCGCGAACTGCAAGAGCACTACGGCGAATACCGCTTCTGGAACGTGTACTCGAAGATCCACAACTTCTGCGTGCAGGAGTTGGGCGGCTTCTATCTCGACATCATCAAGGATCGCCAGTACACCACTGGCGCCGACAGCAAGGCCCGCCGTTCGTGCCAGACCGCGCTGTTCCACATCTCTGAAGCGCTGGTGCGCTGGATCGCGCCGATCCTGGCGTTCACCGCCGACGAACTGTGGCAGTACCTGCCGGGCGAGCGTAACGAATCCGTGATGCTCAACACCTGGTACGAAGGCCTGAGCGAACTGCCGGAAGGCTTCGAGCTGGATCGCGCTTACTGGGACCGGATCATGGCGGTCAAGGTTGCGGTCAACAAGGAAATGGAAATCCAGCGTGCAGCCAAGGCTGTCGGTGGCAACCTGCAGGCCGAGGTGACGCTGTTCGCCGAAGATGCGTTGACCGCCGACCTGGCCAAGCTGAGCAATGAACTGCGCTTCGTGCTGATCACTTCGACCGCCAGTGTTGCGCCGTTGGTGCAGGCACCGGCCGATGCCGTGGTCACCGAAGTCAGCGGCCTGAAGCTGAAGATCGTCAAGTCGGCCCACGCCAAGTGCGCCCGCTGCTGGCACTGCCGTGAAGACGTCGGCGTGAACCCGGAGCATCCGGAAATCTGCGGCCGTTGCGTCGACAACATCGGCGGCGCTGGCGAGGTTCGTCACTATGCCTAATGCCGTTGGTCGCTTCGGGCGACTGGGCTGGCTCTGGTTGAGTTTGCTGGTCCTGGTCATCGACCAGGCCAGCAAGTTCTACTTCGAAGGCAAGCTCCAGATGTACCAGCAGATCGTGATCATCCCCGATTACTTCAGCTGGACCCTGGCCTACAACACTGGCGCGGCGTTCAGCTTCCTGGCTGACAGCTCTGGCTGGCAGCGCTGGCTGTTCGCGTTGATCGCAGTCGTGGTCAGTGCGGTGCTGGTGGTATGGCTCAAGCGTCTGGGGCGCAACGAGACCTGGCTGGCGGTTGCGCTGGCCCTGGTGCTCGGTGGCGCGCTGGGCAATCTGTATGACCGCATTGCCCTGGGCCATGTGATCGATTTCATCCTGGTGCATTGGCAGAATCGCTGGTATTTCCCGGCGTTCAACTTTGCCGACAGTGCAATCACTGTCGGCGCGGTCATGCTTGCACTGGATATGTTCAAAAGTAAAAAGACCGGAGAAACCGTTCATGACTGAACAGGTATTGGCTGAACAACGCATCGGCCAGAACACGGAAGTCACCTTGCATTTCGCATTGCGCCTGGAGAACGGCGACACGGTGGACAGCACCTTCGACAAAGCCCCGGCGACCTTCAAGGTCGGTGACGGCAACCTGTTGCCAGGTTTCGAAGCTGCGCTGTTCGGTTTCAAGGCCGGTGACAAGCGTACACTGAGCATCGAGCCGGAGAACGCTTTCGGCCAGCCGAACCCGCAAAACGTGCAGATCATCCCGCGTTCGCAGTTTGCGGATATGGAGCTGTCGCCCGGTTTGCTGGTGATCTTCAACGATGCGGCCAATACTGAATTGCCGGGCGTGGTCAAAGAGTTCGATGATGCGCAAGTGACCATCGACTTCAACCACCCGCTGGCGGGCAAGACGTTGACCTTTGACGTGGAAATCATTTCCGTCAAAGCGCTGTAGAAATGTGGGAGCGGGCTTGCTCGCGAAAGCGGTGTGTCAGACGACATCAATGTTGAATGTCAGTCAGCATTCGCGAGCAAGCCCGCTCCCACATTAAACCTTCGCTGTTCTTGAACACTGTGTTCGAAGAACGGCAGGGCATTACCATTTTTCGCGCGCAAGACACGAGGCACAGCATGCAAATCAAACTCGCCAACCCCCGTGGCTTCTGCGCCGGTGTGGACCGGGCGATCGAAATCGTCAACCGCGCCCTGGAAGTCTTCGGGCCGCCGATCTACGTGCGCCACGAAGTGGTTCACAACAAATTCGTTGTCGAGGACCTGCGCTCCCGTGGGGCTATCTTCGTCGAAGAGCTGGATCAGGTGCCGGATGACGTCATCGTGATCTTCAGTGCCCACGGCGTTTCCCAGGCCGTGCGCAGCGAAGCGGCTGGTCGTGGCCTGAAAGTGTTCGACGCCACGTGCCCGCTGGTGACCAAAGTCCACATCGAAGTGGCGCGCTACAGCCGCGATGGCCGTGAATGCATTCTCATCGGCCACGCCGGTCATCCGGAAGTCGAAGGCACCATGGGTCAGTACGATGCCAGCAATGGCGGCGCGATCTATCTGGTTGAAGACGAGAAAGATGTGGCGGCATTGCAGGTGAACAACCCTGAAAAGCTTGCCTTCGTGACTCAGACCACCTTGTCGATGGACGACACCAGCCGTGTTATCGACGCGCTGCGTTCGCGTTTCCCGGCCATCGGTGGACCGCGCAAGGACGACATTTGCTACGCCACGCAAAACCGTCAGGACGCGGTCAAGCAACTGGCCGACGAGTGCGACGTGGTGCTGGTGGTCGGCAGCCCTAACAGCTCCAACTCCAACCGCTTGCGCGAATTGGCAGAGCGCATGTCCACTCCGGCTTACCTGATCGACGGCGCCGAAGACCTGCAGAAGAGCTGGTTCGACGGCGTCGAGCGTATCGGTATCACCGCTGGCGCATCCGCTCCGGAAGTCCTGGTGCGCGGCGTGATCGAGCAGTTGCAGGCCTGGGGTGCCACCGGTGCCGATGAACTGGCCGGTCGCGAGGAGAACATCACGTTCTCAATGCCTAAAGAACTGCGCGTTCGCTCGTTGCTCTGAGTTTTTGCCTTTCTTCGCATAAAGCGTGCTCAGCCTTGTCGCTGCGCAGGCTGACGCGACCGGTCCGAGCCAACACCACTTGATGTTGGCTCACCGGCTTGCGAACTGCGCAAATGTGTAATGTCCCGCCAATCAGTGACTCGCCCTGACCTCTGAAGCGTATTGAGCTTTCGACCGGGCCGTTTCCGACAATCGACACTCGTGCGTTTCCCTGGCGTTCGGCCAGTAGTGGATTGTCGCTGTCCATCTCCCCCTTGCCGCTGATATCCAGAATCATCCGCCAGCCGTGGCTCCAGTCACCATTGATGCTGTGAATCACCACGGCCTGGTTGCGCACGATGGCTTCAGTGCGAGCGGTGCGAATACCACTGAACAGTGCCTGTGCCGCTTGCTCCCGCTGGTTTGACTCGATCAGCGTTGCGAACGCCGGACTGACCAGTTGCAGAACAATTCCTGTAATTGCCAGTCCCATGAGCAGTTCGATCAGGCTGAAGCCTTGTTGCCGCATGACATATCCCTCCGTGGCGTGTAGTGGCTCGCGCAATCCCTGCGCGAGAAATGGCACCGCACCGCTTGTTCGAATGTAGTGCCGCGCAAGAGCAGGTATAGCCGAAGGAAACAGAAGGCCCCGATGGAGCATCGTACAAAAGGTTTCACGCTGATCGAGTTGCTGGTCGCGCTCGCGATCCTTCTGATTCTGCTGACTCTGGCTGTCCCGGGGTTTACCCGCTCGACACAAACAACCAGGGCCGATACGGAAATTGCGGACCTGCGACGAGCCCTGAATTTTGCCCGGCTCGAAGCCATCGAGCGGGGCAACACCACACGGGTGCGCCCGACGGCCGGAGGGGATGTCTGGAGCAGGGAGCTGGCGATTTACGACGGTACTGGCGCTTTGGCCAATGTATTGCGGGTTGTTCCGGCGATGAGCAGCGGTGCAACTCTGGCGCTAACCTCAGGCGTCACCGCCATCGATTTCAACGGCATGGGTGGATTGTCGTCGCCGTCCTCGGAGGTGGTGATCAGATATGGACGGGGCGCACAAAGCAGGACGCTGACCGTGTGTTTGAACGGACGAATTCTATTGGGGGGAGATTGCGGATGAGGGCAGGGATGCAAAGCACGCAGGACGGCATGACGCTGGTCGAAGTCCTGGTGGCGTTAGTCATTCTGGGCGTGGGGTTGCTGGGGGCGGCGGCGTTTCTGCTCAATGCACTGAAGTACACGGACAGTGCGCGCATGACCAGTCAGGCCAGTTTTATCGCCTACGACATGATGGACCGCATTCGCGCCAACGCCGCTGCGGACTACACCATTTCGCCACCCGCTTCGGGCAACCCGGACGTTACCCGGGATAAGGACTTGTTTGATTTCAACGCCAACGTTGTCAGCTCACTCGGCGCCACCGCGACGGGCAGTGTCACCGTCAATCAGCAGCTGTATACCATCACCATTGCCTGGGACGACTCACGGGCTGCGAATGCTGCCGACTCGCGGCGCAGCTTCGTTCTGACCAGCCGCACGGCCGTTGATCCGGTGGTGACCCCGTGAGTCGTCGTAGCAGAGGCTTTGGCCTGGTCGAGTTGCTGATCGCCCTGGCCTTGAGCCTGATCGTAGTGCTGGGCGTGGTGCAGGTTTTCATCGCGGCCAAAAACACTTATCTCAGCCAGAATGCGGCCGCGAACATGCAGGAGGACGCACGTTTCGTGTTGAGCAAAATGATTCAGGAAATCCGCATGGTCGGGATGTTCGGTTGCCTGGAAACGATCACCGATGCGAGTAAGAAGCGCGATTTCCATGCCAGTCAGCTAACGCCGATTCGCTGGGACAATGGCGGCCGCAAGTTGACTCTGGTGACGACGGATGTGGGTGGCAACGGCAGCAGCCCGGACTGGACCGTTCTTTCCGATTGTCGAAGTCATTCGACGGCCTACAGCAAAAGCCGGACCCCGGTGGCAGGGGAACTGGCCTTTCCGATACGGCAGCTGACTTACAGCTTCAGCAACAACCAACTGCTCCTGAAGGGAGGGGATGCCAATCCACAGGTACTGGTGGACCACGTGGAGGCGTTTGACGTGAGCTTCGGCCTGGCCAGCACGGCCACTGACCTGGCTGCTTCACGCTACAGCAGCAACCCGCCGGACCCTGCGCTGATTCGAAGCGTTCGCCTGAGCCTGACCCTCACCGATCCGAACCACCGGGTGAGCGATCAAACCTTCAACGTGGTTGCCGCTCTGCGCAATCGCTTGCCATGAGGGGGCCCATGACGTATTGCACCCAGCGCGGCATGGCGTTGCTGGTCAGTCTGGTGTTCTTGCTCTTGTTGACGCTGATTGGTCTTTCATCGATGCAGAGTGCCACCCTGCAGGAAAAAATGGCCGGCAGCGTCGCCTTGCGCAACCAGTCATTTCAGATTGCCGAAGCCGCATTGCGGGTGGGAGAAAGTACGGTGCAAAGGGACAGTTATGCACTTCCTGTTTGCAGCGGCATCATTCAATGTGCACCGCCCTCCGAGTCCTCGAGCATTACCGCTGCCGGTTTCAACGCCTCTTCCGGAGTGACCTGGGTTGCCTCGGGCAATGGCTTTTACGGGGTGCAAAACATCGGCGACAGCCGGGGTGCGGTGAATGTGCCCATCAATACCCAGGCGACCTTGTATCGGGTGACGGCAGTCGGCATCGCGGGTCACTCGCGCAGTGTGGTGGAGAGTATCTATGCGAAGTACTGAGCGACTGTGGTCAGCACTGGTGGGTATCGTGGTCACGCTAGGCCTGTCGGCGCACGCCGCCGCATCAGCGGATTCGCCAGCGCTGAACCGGCCAACCTGCCTGGCGAATGGCAACTGGTACGGGTTCTACCACGGTAATCAGGGCTTGAAAGCTGTCTGCCTGAAGCTGCCCGAGGCGATCAGCGTTAAGATGCTCGACAGCAACGAAGATGGCGTGGTCGACAACGTCGACTCGCTGTCCGAAGGCGTGATCTTTGTTGGAGAGCATTCAACACAGGACGCCAGCGACAATTCCGCTGGCGACGATAGTCCGGGGATGGAAAAATCCGGCGGCAGCCGTCGCATCATGTGGCGACAAATACAGTAAGTGAGAGTTGAGGCATGCGTAGTTCCAACCGCGGTTTTACCCTGATCGAAATCATGATCGTGATTGCGATCATCGGGATTGTCATGACCATTGCTGCCCCGAGTTTCACCGAGTACCTGAACAAGGGCCGTCGCGCAGAAGTGACCGGTCTGCTCTCGGAGCAGGCGCAGCTTCTGGAGCGTTTCTATTCGCAGAAAAATGTCTACACCGATGCGACGGGCCTCAGCGCTGGCAATGATTACTACAGCATCACACCGACCCTGACCGACCAGACCTTTCTGCTGACGGCGGTGCGCAAGGCTGGCTCGAGCATGGCTGCTGACAAGTGCGGTGATCTGACCATCACCAACACTGGTGTCCTGGGCATGGTCAACGCAAAATCCGGCCTGACCAGCAAAGACTGCTGGGGGCGCTGAGATTCTTTTTCGGGTGCCTTTTGCACCCTCTGTCTATTTAACGATTGGATCAGAACATGACCAGGCAACAGCAAGTGGTGATTGTCGGCGGTGGGGTGATTGGCTTGCTGACGGCCTTCAACCTCGCCTCCGAGGTGCAAAGCGTTGTGCTGCTGGATCGCTCCAACGTCGGCCAGGAGTCGTCCTGGGCCGGCGGCGGTATCGTTTCGCCACTTTACCCGTGGCGCTACAGCCCGGCGGTCACCGCGTTGGCTCACTGGTCCCAGGACTTTTATCCACAACTGGGCGAGCGCTTGTTTGCCGCTACCGGCGTTGATCCTGAGGTGCACACCACCGGTCTGTACTGGCTGGATCTGGATGACGAGGCTGAAGCCCTGGCATGGGCTGCCCGGGAAAACCGTCCATTGAGTGCTGTTGATATCTCGGCAGCACACGACGCCGTGCCGGTACTGGGCAGCGGTTTTTCCCGGGCGATCTACATGGCCGACGTCGCCAACGTGCGCAATCCGCGGCTAGTGAAGTCTCTCAAGGCTGCTTTGCTGGCGCTGCCGAACGTGACGATCCATGAGCAGTGTGAAGTCAGCGGGTTTGTTCGTGACGGCAATAAAGTGGTTGGCGTGCAGACCTCCACAGGTGCTGTCCTGGGCGATCAAGTCGTCCTGACGGCGGGGGCCTGGAGCGGTGATTTGCTCAAGTGTCTTGATCTGACGCTGCCGGTCGAGCCGGTGAAAGGGCAGATGATTCTCTACAAGTGTGCGGCGGATTTCCTGCCGAGCATGGTCCTGGCCAAGGGCCGTTATGCGATTCCCCGGCGCGACGGGCACATACTGATCGGCAGTACGCTGGAGCATGAAGGCTTTGACAAGACGCCAACCGGGTCGGCGCTGGAAAGCCTGAAGGCGTCCGCGGTGGAGTTGATCCCGGCGCTGGCCGATGCCGAAGTGGTGGGACATTGGGCTGGCTTGCGCCCGGGTTCACCCGAGGGCATTCCTTATATCGGCCCGGTGCCGGGGTTTGACGGGCTCTGGCTTAACTGCGGGCATTACCGTAATGGCCTGGTGTTGGCGCCGGCGTCATGCCAGTTGTTTGCCGATGTGATGCTGGGCCGTGCGCCGATCATCGATCCGGCGCCTTATGCGCCTGCCGGGCGACTCTGATTTTAGAGGGTTGTCGACTGACAGGGCCTCTTCGCGCTCCCACATGAGGTTTGTGTCGATCGCAAATCCAGTGTGGGAGCGGGCTTGCTCGCGAAGAGAGAGTCAATCCAGGCCAAACTTCTTGAGTCTGTAGCGCATCGACCTGAATGACAGATTCAACCGCTGAGCCGCCGCCGTGCGGTTCCAGCGGGTTTCTTCCAGGGCCTGGAGCAGCAGTTGGCGTTCGACGTTTTCCAGGTAGGTTTCCAGGTTGTCGATCCGGGTCAGGTCTGGCACGCCACCTTCAGCCCCGCAGTTGCCTTCAGCCAGGCGCAGGTCGCCGGCTTCGATCTGATTGTTCTCACACAATGTGTGCGCTCGTTCGAGCATGTTTTCCAGTTCCCGCACATTACCCGGGAAGCGATAGCTTTTCAGTGCATCGAGGGCTTGGGGGCGGAGTCTCGTCGCGGGTTGACCGGAATCGGCGGCCAGTCGCTTGAGTATGTAGTTGGCGAGCATTTCGATGTCATCACGACGCTCGCGCAAGGGCGGTACCCGGAGTTCGATCACGTTCAAGCGGTAGTAAAGGTCATGGCGAAATCGTCCGGCGGCGACTTCAGCGCCAAGGTCCTTGTGGGTGGCGCAGAGAATGCGCACATCCACCGCCACTTCCTGCTGTCCGCCGACACTGCGTACGGCTTTCTCCTGAATCGCGCGCAGCAGTTTGACTTGCATGGTCAACGGCAGGTCAGCCACTTCGTCGAGCAGCAGGGTACCGCCGTGTGCCGTCTGGAACAGGCCGGGTTTGTCTTCGATAGCGCCGCTGAAACTGCCTTTGCGATGGCCGAAAAACTCGCTCTCCAACAGTTCGGAGGGAATCGCCGCGCAGTTGATCGGGATGAACGGCTGATTGGCGCGAGGGCTTTGATCATGGATCAGGCGCGCGACCAACTCCTTGCCGCTACCGGATTCTCCACTGATGTAGACCGTCGCATGGCTGCTGGCCAGTTTGCTGATGTGTTTGCGCAGGTTGCGCATAGGCAATGAGTCGCCCAGCAAGCGACGATCGATGCCGACCCCGCGGGCAGGAAGCACCAGGGCGCTGGTGACCAGTTCACGCAGGCGCGTAAGGTCCACCGGTTTGGTCAGGAAGTCGAACGCCCCGGCCTTGAGCACGTTGATTGCGGTTTCGAGACTGGCGTAAGCGGTGATCATTGCCACCTGGACCTGAGGGTGGCGTTGCTGGATGTGTTGCACCAACTCCAGGCCGGTACCATCCGGCAACTGCATGTCGGTCAGGCATAGATCGAAGGTTTCGCGTTTTAGCAGGGAGTGCGCTTCGCCGACGTTGCGGGCGTTGAACGTCTCCAGTTTCATCCTTCCCAGGGTGATTTCCAGGAGTTCGCGAATGTCTGGTTCGTCATCGACGATCAAGACTTTTTGCCGTGGTCTCGTGTTCAACGTAGGTTCCGTCCGTGAGCAAAGGTCATGCAAAAGCAGCCGCTTTCCTGGCGTGCCTTGAAGTCTAGGCGGGACAGAGTGCTTTCGCCCGGCTGGCCGGACCGATAAAGCCCCAGGCCCTTGTTACAGGGGGCTGGGGCTTCATTATCGAGTATTTCCAGTGATTTCAGGTCGAGCCGTAGCGGCGACATTTGCTCACGACGATGCAGGTGCAGGACGTTTTCGATTACCCGGTTCATTCGCAGAGTTTGGTCTTGAATAATCTGCGTCAGACGTCATTCGACGCCTTTCAGTTCCTTGGGTGTGCGCGATAGTCCTCAACCGGTCGCCAGATCGGGTGAAGTCTCAGCGGCCGCTGGAGCCCTTGTCTTGCTCGAGATGGGCCTGGCTGCAATACCAGCGTTGGTCGAGGCTCAGCGCGCGGTCACGGGGCAGGTGAACACCGCAATGGGCGCAACGGACCATGGGCGCCGCTTCCCGTTCGGCAGGGGACCTGGGGTTGGAAGCCTGACCCTTGAATCTGCGCCAGAACCATACTGCAGCGGCAATCAGGGCAATCCAGAACAATAGACGAAGCATGGTGAGCTGCTTTTTGATTGATGAAGCGGCAGTTTAGCCAAGGACATGGCCAGCGCACAGTCTAATAGCTTATGTAGGAGCGAGCTTGCCCGCGATGGTCTCAAGGACGACGCGTTTATTCAGACAAAGCGCGTTAACGTTGACGTCCATCGCGAGCAAGCTCGCTCCTACAAGTCACCCTTTTTGCACAACCCGATGTGTCAGTCGAACACGCCGAAGGTCATGTAGCTGAACCACGAGCGGTCACTGTTGTTGCCTTCCGCTTCGTGATTTTCTTCTTCGATCGCGTCGCCATTGCCGTCTTTAGGCTTGAGCTCGGCCGGGATTGCGTCCTTGGCGTCCTGGAACTGCTTCTGTACGTCCTGGTTGGCGCGGGTTTCGCCCGGTGGCAGTGGCGGACTGGACTCGATCAGGCCCAGGGTCGCCTTGCTCAGCCACGAACGGTTGTCGGCTTCGGCCACGGTCGGTACGAACTGACCGTCCACCAGCGTCGGGTGGTTCGGGTAGTTGAGCTTCAGTGTTTCCAGGCTGGTGGCAGCCAGCTCATCCAGGTGCAGGCGCTGGTAGGCCTCGGTCATCACCGCCAGGCCGTCGCCGACCGAAGGGGTTTCCTGGAAGTTTTCCACCACGTAACGACCACGGTTCGCCGCGGCGACATAGGCCTGACGGGTCAGGTAGTAGTCGGCTACGTGAATTTCATAGGCCGCCAACAGGTTGCGCAGATAAATCATGCGCTGCTTGGCGTCTGGCGCGTAGCGGCTGTTCGGGAAGCGGCTGGTCAGCTGGGCGAACTCGTTATAGGAGTCGCGGGCGGCGCCCGGGTCACGCTTGGTCATGTCCAGCGGCAGGAAGCGAGCGAGCAGGCCGACGTCCTGGTCGAAAGAAGTCAGGCCCTTGAGGTAGTAGGCGTAATCGACGTTCGGATGCTGTGGGTGCAGGCGAATGAAACGCTCCGCAGCGGACTTTGCAGCCTCTGGCTCGGTGTTCTTGTAGTTGGCGTAGATGAGCTCGAGTTGTGCCTGATCGGCATAACGACCGAACGGATAACGCGATTCCAGAGCCTTCAGCTTGGCGATGGCACTGGTGTAGCTACTGTTGTCCAGGTCATTTTGAGCCTGTTGGTACAGCTCGACTTCACTGAGGTTTTCGTCTACGACTTCCTTCGATGAGCAAGCAGCGGTCAATGCGAGGATGGCGATCAGCAGCAGGTGTTTCACTTGCATGGCGGCTTGCGTCCCTATGACGGCCGCTGTCTTGGGCGTGGCCGTCCTGTTATGATGAGCGCCCCGTTGAATAGCCTCGGGGCAAAAGACGCCGTATTTAACCACAAGCGCGCAGCCGAAACCAAAGGCTGTGCCGACGCCTAGTCTGAGCATGTCCGATAAAATTGAACTTCGCGCAGAGGTGCCGTCCGAATTGGGCGGCCAACGCCTCGATCAAGTCGCCGCACAATTATTCGCTGAGCACTCGCGCTCGCGCCTTTCCGCCTGGATCAAAGACGGCCGCCTGACTGTGGATGGGGCGGTTATCCGCCCGCGAGACATCGTCCATGGCGGCGCCATCCTTGAGTTGACTGCCGAGCAGGAAGCTCAGGGCGAATGGGTCGCTCAAGACATTGCCCTGGACATCGTCTACGAAGACGACGACATCCTGGTGATCAACAAGCCTGCGGGCCTGGTGGTGCACCCGGCTGCCGGTCATGCCGACGGCACCTTGCTCAACGCCTTGCTGCACCACGTGCCGGACATCATCAATGTGCCCCGCGCCGGTATCGTGCATCGCCTGGACAAGGACACCACCGGTCTGATGGTGGTGGCCAAGACCATTCAAGCGCAGACGCAGCTGGTTACACAGTTGCAGAGCCGCAGCGTCAGCCGGATCTACGAGTGCATCGTGATCGGTGTGGTGACAGCCGGTGGCAAGATCAACGCGCCGATCGGTCGTCATGGCCAGCAACGCCAGCGCATGGCCGTGATGGAAGGTGGCAAGCAAGCCGTCAGCCATTACCGCGTGCTCGAGCGTTTCCGCTCCCACACCCATGTGCGGGTGAAGCTGGAAACCGGCCGTACGCACCAGATTCGCGTGCACATGGCGCACATCAACTACCCGTTGGTCGGAGATCCTGCCTACGGTGGTCGTTTCCGTATCCCGCCGGCAGCCAACCCAACCATGGTCGAGTCGCTGAAAAACTTCCCGCGTCAGGCGCTGCATGCGCGTTTCCTGGAACTGGATCATCCGACCACCGGTCAGCGCATGAGCTGGGAGTCGCCATTGCCGGAAGATTTCGTCTGGTTGCTGACCCTGCTCAAGCAAGACCGTGAGGCGTTCATCGGATGAGTGACTGGCTGATTCCTGACTGGCCCGCGCCGGCCGGGGTCAAAGCCTGCGTCACCACCCGTGCGGGCGGCGTCAGTGTGGCGCCGTTCGACAGCCTCAACCTCGGTGATCACGTCGACGACAGCCCTGAAGCTGTTGCCGAGAATCGCCGTCGTCTTACCGATCATTTCTCGATTCAACCGGCCTGGCTGCAGCAGGTCCACGGCATCGTCGTGGCCCATGCCGACCCTGGCCGGGTGGATACGGCTGATGCCAGTTGGACATCAACGCCAGGCGTCGCCTGTGCGGCGATGACCGCCGATTGCCTGCCTGCGCTGTTTTGCGACCGTGCCGGCACCCGTGTCGCTGCAGCTCATGCCGGTTGGCGCGGGTTGGCGGCTGGTGTGCTGGAAGCCACCCTCGACAGTCTGGCGGTGCCACCTGCCGAGGTATTGGTCTGGCTCGGCCCGGCCATCGGTCCGCAAGCCTTCGAAGTCGGCCCGGAAGTTCGCGAAACCTTCGTGCAGCAGTTGCCGCAAGCGGCTGAAGCCTTCGTGCGGAGTCAAAACCCCGGCAAGTTCATGGCCGACATCTATATGCTGGCGCGTCTGCGCCTGGCAGCTCGTGGCGTCACAGCTGTCTACGGTGGCGGTTTCTGCACCGTGACCGATCCACGTTTCTTTTCCTATCGCCGCGCCCCTCGCACTGGCCGATTTGCCTCTCTTATCTGGCTCGCCCGCTAAGCTTCCCTGACCTGCATCAACGTCACGACGCTTGAAACTCCCAGAATCGACCACATCTATTGTGGTATCTGGCAGGTTTCTTCATTCAGGATGTTTTATAGGTCCGGCCTGCTCAAAAGGAAGGTGACCCATGCGTATAGACCGTTTAACCAGCAAATTGCAGTTAGCGTTGTCCGATGCCCAATCCCTGGCTGTCGGCCTCGATCATCCGGCCATTGAACCGGCGCACTTGATGCAAGCCTTGCTCGAACAGCAGGGCGGCTCGATCAAGCCCCTGCTGATGCAGGTGGGCTTCGACGTCAACAGCCTGCGTAAAGAGCTGACCAAAGAGCTCGACCAGCTACCGAAAATCCAGAATCCGACCGGTGACGTGAACATGTCGCAGGATCTGGCGCGGTTGCTCAACCAGGCCGACCGTCTGGCCCAGCAAAAGGGCGACCAGTTCATCTCCAGTGAGCTGGTGCTGCTCGCGGCCATGGACGAGAACAGTAAGCTCGGCAAGCTGTTGCTCGGCCAGGGTGTGAGCAAGAAAGCCCTGGAAAATGCGATCAACAACCTGCGTGGTGGCGAGGCCGTCAATGATCCGAACCACGAAGAAGCGCGACAGGCGCTGGATAAGTACACCGTCGACCTGACCAAGCGCGCCGAAGACGGCAAGCTCGATCCGGTGATCGGCCGTGACGACGAAATTCGCCGGACCATCCAAGTGCTGCAACGTCGCACCAAGAACAACCCGGTGCTGATCGGTGAGCCTGGCGTGGGTAAAACCGCCATCGCCGAAGGCCTGGCCCAGCGCATCATCAATGGTGAAGTGCCGGACGGCCTCAAGGGCAAGCGCCTGTTGTCCCTGGACATGGGGGCGCTGATCGCCGGTGCCAAGTATCGCGGTGAGTTCGAGGAGCGCCTGAAATCCCTGCTCAATGAACTGTCGAAGCAGGAAGGGCAGATCATCCTGTTCATCGACGAACTGCACACCATGGTCGGCGCCGGTAAGGGCGAAGGCTCGATGGATGCGGGCAACATGCTCAAGCCGGCATTGGCGCGCGGAGAGCTGCATTGCGTTGGTGCGACCACGCTCAACGAGTACCGCCAATATATAGAGAAGGACGCCGCTCTCGAGCGACGCTTCCAGAAAGTGCTGGTGGATGAGCCTAGCGAAGAGGACACCATCGCCATCCTGCGTGGCCTCAAAGAGCGCTATGAGGTTCACCACAAGGTGGCGATCACCGACGGCGCGATCATTGCCGCGGCCAAGCTCAGTCATCGTTACATCACTGACCGGCAGCTGCCCGACAAGGCCATCGACCTGATCGACGAGGCCGCCAGCCGCATCCGCATGGAGATCGACTCCAAGCCGGAAGTGCTGGACCGTCTGGAGCGTCGCCTGATTCAGTTGAAGGTGGAATCCCAGGCGCTGAAGAAAGAAAGCGACGACGCGGCGAAGAAGCGTCTGGAAAAATTGCAGGAAGAAATCGCTCGTCATGAGCGTGAGTACTCGGATCTCGAAGAAATCTGGAACTCGGAAAAAGCCGAAGTCCAGGGTTCTGCGCAGATCCAGCAGAAAATCGAACAGTCCCGTCAGGAGCTGGAAGCGGCCCGTCGCAAAGGCGACCTGAACCGCATGGCCGAGTTGCAGTACGGGGTCATCCCGGACCTGGAGCGCAGCCTGCAAATGGTCGACCAGCATGGCAAAGCCGAAAACCAGTTGCTGCGCAGCAAGGTGACTGAAGAAGAGATCGCCGAAGTGGTGTCGAAGTGGACCGGTATTCCGGTGTCAAAGATGCTCGAAGGCGAGCGCGACAAGCTGATGAAGATGGAAAGCCTGTTGCACCAGCGTGTGATTGGCCAGGATGAAGCGGTCGTGGCGGTCTCCAACGCGGTGCGGCGTTCCCGCGCCGGGTTGTCCGACCCGAACCGGCCGAGCGGCTCGTTCATGTTCCTCGGCCCGACCGGTGTCGGTAAAACCGAGCTGTGCAAGGCCCTGGCCGAATTCCTCTTTGATACTGAAGAGGCGATGGTGCGGATCGACATGTCCGAGTTCATGGAGAAACACTCCGTGGCTCGCTTGATCGGTGCGCCACCAGGGTACGTGGGGTATGAAGAGGGCGGTTACCTGACCGAGGCCGTACGTCGCAAGCCGTATTCGGTGATCCTCATGGACGAAGTCGAGAAGGCGCACCCGGATGTGTTCAACATTTTGCTGCAAGTGCTCGAGGATGGTCGTCTGACCGACAGCCATGGCCGCACGGTGGATTTCAAGAATACCGTGATTGTCATGACTTCCAACCTGGGGTCGGTGCAGATCCAGGAGCTGGTCGGTGACCGTGAGGCGCAGCGTGCAGCGGTGATGGATGCGATCTCCACGCACTTCCGGCCGGAGTTCATTAACCGGGTCGACGAAGTGGTGATCTTCGAGCCGTTGGCGCGGGATCAGATTGCCGGTATCACCGAAATCCAGCTGGGTCGTCTGCGCAGCCGCCTGACCGAGCGCGAGCTGAAGCTCGATCTCAGCCCTGAGGCGATGGACAAGCTGATCGCGGTCGGTTACGACCCGGTATACGGCGCACGGCCGCTCAAGCGAGCGATCCAGCGCTGGATCGAGAACCCGCTGGCGCAGTTGATCCTGTCCGGTCGATTCATGCCGGGCGATACCGCTCACGGTGTGGTGGAAAACGACGAAATCGTCTTCGTCTGATCCATTACGGCGGCAAAATCGAAAAGGCCTCGCATAACGAGGCCTTTTTTTCGTTAGGCTGTTGAACTCAAAGGAAAAGGCTTGTAAAGTGCGCCCCGCAGTAAGTCACCCGCCAGGGTTTCCGCTCCCCAAGCAGGAATCCAAAATAAGTTGCAAATCATTAACTTGAAAGCAATTTAGGGGGTTGACAGAGGTGCTGAAGATTGTAGAATAGCGCGCCTCAGACACACGAACGCAGCGATGCGAACGGGTCGAAGAGAACGCAGTAAAGCTTCAAAGTTGTAAATTGAAATGTGTAGTTCCGTGATAGCTCAGTCGGTAGAGCAAATGACTGTTAATCATTGGGTCCCAGGTTCGAGTCCTGGTCACGGAGCCAATTTCAAACCGGGGTATAGCGCAGTCCGGTAGCGCGCCTGCTTTGGGAGCAGGATGTCAGGAGTTCGAATCCCCTTACCCCGACCATTTTTGGGTCGTTAGCTCAGTTGGTAGAGCAGTTGGCTTTTAACCAATTGGTCGTAGGTTCGAATCCCACACGACCCACCATTTTTGAAACCAGTTAACGCTGGAATCGAATCTTAAGATCAGAGGCCAAAAGCGCTGATCGAAGAAGGCGCCTTCAAGGGTGCCTTTTTTTTACCGGGGTATAGCGCAGTCCGGTAGCGCGCCTGCTTTGGGAGCAGGATGTCAGGAGTTCGAATCCCCTTACCCCGACCATATTAAAAATCCTCGTATCGAAAGATACGGGGATTTTTTTTGTCCATAGGAAACTCAAGAACGCCGCAAAGCCAATGTGGGAGCGGGCTTGCTCGCGAAGGCAGTGTGTCAGTCGACATAAAGTTGAATGACACGGCCTCTTCGCGAGCAAGCCCGCTCCCACAAGGTTCGTTTAGTGCAGTTTCAAGCGTGGCTCAGTCCCGCGCCCAATCTTGCTGCCCAGCATCAGCATTGCCGTGCGGAACGGCCCGTACAACGCCATCTGGTGCATGCGGTACAGCGACACGTAGAACATCCGCGCCAGCCAGCCTTCGAGCATCACGCTGCCGGTGAGGTTGCCCATCAAGTTACCCACAGCCGAAAAACGCGACAGCGAGATCAGCGAGCCGTAGTCGGTGTATTTGTACTCCGGCAGTGCCTTGCCTTCGATGCGCAGTTTCAGCGATTTGGCCAGCAACGACGCCTGTTGATGCGCGGCCTGGGCACGTGGCGGCACATTGCGGTCGGTGCCTGGTTGCGGGCAGGCGGCGCAGTCACCGAATGCAAAGATATTTTCGTCACGGGTGGTTTGCAGGGTCGGCAGCACCTGCAGCTGATTGATGCGGTTGGTTTCCAGGCCATCGATGTCCTTGAGGAAACCCGGTGCGCGAATCCCCGCGGCCCAGACCTTCAGGCTAGCGTTGATCACTTTGCCATCGGCGGTGATCAGGCTGTCGGCCGTCACTTCGCTGACCGCAGCATTGGTCATGACGTTGACCCCGAGTTTCTCCAGGGTTTTATGCACAGGTCCGCCAATCCGCTCGGGCAGCGCCGGCAGGACGCGTGGACCGGCTTCGATCAGGGTGATGTGCATGTTTTCCGGTTTGATCCGGTCCAGGCCATAGGCTGCCAATTCATGGGCGGCGTTGTGCAGTTCGGCGGCCAGTTCGACCCCGGTGGCGCCGGCGCCGACGATGGCCACGCTGATTTGCTCGATCGTGTCGGTCTGACCAGCGTGAGCGCGTAAATAGTGATTGAGCAGTTGCTGGTGGAAGCGCTCGGCCTGTTTGCGGGTGTCGAGGAACAGGCAGTGCTGCGCCGCGCCCTGGGTGCCGAAATCGTTGGTGGTGCTGCCGACGGAAATCACCAGCGAGTCGTAAGGCACTTCGCGGGCCGGTACCAGTTCCAGACCGGCTTCGTCATAGGTAGCGGCCAGCTGGATTTTTTTCTTCGCGCGATCGAGCCCGCTCATGCGCCCCAGCTGGAACTCGAAGTGGTTCCATTTGGCCTGGGCCACATAGTTGAGTTCGTCTTCGGAAGAGTTCAGGGAGCCGGCCGCCACTTCGTGCAACAACGGTTTCCAGATGTGGGTCAGGTTCGCGTCGACCAGCATCACACTGGCCGTGCCGCGTTTGCCCAGAGTCTTACCCAGACGGGTAGCCAACTCCAGACCGCCGGCGCCGCCGCCGACAATGACAATACGATGGGACATGGGGATAACTCGCAAGGCTAAAGGAAATCGGTACGGTTACCCAAGCGAGCGCAAGGCAGCTCATAGCGTCAGGTAACTGATAAGTCGGCTCAACAGGCCCAGACCAATGGTCACTGCCAATACCAGTACAAGGAGCATCCACGGCCGGAAAGGCCGGCGCTCGACTTGGTGCTGGGACAACTGCAGGTACTCTTCGACATGCTTTTGGTCGTCGGGGTTCAGGCGGCTGGTCATATCGGGCCTCGTCAGGGGTAGACGTTGCTGAATGTGTAGAAGCTACAGTGTTTTTATCCGGGATTGAACGCAGCATAGCCGCTGTCCGCAATGGGTTCGACGCTGACGATATCGTCCAGGCGAATGATTCCACTTTGTAACACCCGGGCGGTGATTCCGCCATGTCCGCGCACGGCCTGAAAGGTGCCGATGCCCAGGTTGCTTTCAAGGCGTGCACAGGGTTGGCACCAGCCAGTGGTTTCGAACGTTGCCTGGCCAATCCGGAAGCGACGGCCCTTGAGGCTGAATAGATTGATGCCACTGATAACGAGATTGCGCCGCAGATCTTCAGGCCGGACCGGATGATCCTGCGCTCGCCCCATCAATGAGCTGATCACAGCCAGGTGCTCCCACTGAATCAGCGTCACCTGCCGCGCATTGCGCACGCCGGCGCGGGCGTGGTCGCCGGTCAGGCCGGCCTCCAGGCGCGCTTCCACGGCATCGAGTTCAAACATCTGCGAACGTGATTGCGGGCGCACGCCGATCCAGCGCACACGACCTTGTTGCGGCACCTCGGCGATCAGTTCCTGCAGCGGGCTCACAAACTGATCCCGACGTCGAACACAATGCTGCGCCCCAGGTTGCTGCGCAAGAAGTCCGGTGCATCCGGGTGGGCGAACAGCACGCGGGCGAAGGTCGGTCCGACCAATGACAACGAACGCCAGCCCTGGCGCAGGTATTCGGTCGGCGGCGGGAAATGGCTGTTGAGATCCAGCACTTCGCGTTTGAGGCTGGCGAAGGCAATGATGTCCAGCTCACCCAGATCCATGCCGCGTTCTTTGTAGTTGTGCGCTTTTTTGCGCAAGGTCGGCGCCAATCGCAGCAAGAACTCGTTGGCGGGGATGCGTCGGGGCTTGGCCTCTCGGCGCACCAGCTGGCTTAGGGAAAAGGCGCTGCGGCGGCGCTGCAGTTCGTCGCGCCATTCGTCGTTGAGGCGCCGGCCTTCGTCGAGGACGAAGAACACCTCGAAACTGGCATCGCGAAACAGTACGTCCGGTGGCTCCCCGGCGGGGGCGAACTCATCGGCACGGTAGGGGATGTTCAAGCCTTGCAGCAGGCGCTGGCACACCCAACGCTCCCGCTCCCATTTGCGGGCATTGGACAGGAAGGCGTTGGCTTGCTCGGCCGCGATGGTCAGCAGGCGTAAGTAATCTGAGTCATCCATAGGCCCAAGCTTAGCGTTCAAATGTGATCGCAAAGAAGACAATTTGTCGGAGAGGCTCATGGCCTTCCGTTCCCATGCCCGTTTCAGGGCCCTGCACAAAACGGATAGTGATCTGCGCGCACTGGCTATTGCCACGTGTCGGGCGGCTCTACCCTCGGCTGTACGGACGTAAGCCGTGTTACCGACGCTCTAAAAAAACAACAACAAGAGATATATGCCATGCGCAAGATCGACGTACATGAGGTTATCGATAACGCTCGTTTCAACCGCTTTCACTGGATGGTGCTGTTCTGGTGTGCCCTGATCATCATCTTCGACGGTTACGATCTGGTGATCTACGGCGTGGTCCTGCCGATGCTGATGAAAGAGTGGGGGCTCAGTCCTTTGCAAGCGGGTGCATTGGGCAGCTATGCACTGTTCGGCATGATGTTCGGCGCGCTGTTCTTCGGCCCGTTGTCGGACAGGATCGGTCGCAAAAAAGCCATCACGATCTGCGTGATGCTCTTCAGTGGCTTCACCGTGCTCAACGGTTTCGCCCGCAACCCCACCGAGTTCGGACTGTGTCGCTTCATTGCCGGGCTCGGCATTGGCGGCGTGATGCCTAACGTCGTGGCACTGATGAACGAGTACGCGCCGAAAAAAATCCGCAGCACGCTGGTCGCGATCATGTTCAGCGGTTACTCGGTGGGCGGCATGCTGTCCGCCGGCCTGGGCATTGTGCTGATCCCGAGTTTCGGCTGGCAGTCGGTGTTTTACGTGGCGATCCTGCCGTTGCTGTTGTTGCCTCTGATCATGTATTTCCTGCCCGAATCGGTGGGCTTCATGTTGCGTCAGGGGCGTAATGAAGAGGCGCGCAACATTCTTCAGCGCATCGATCCGGCCTACGTCGCGCAAACCTCTGATCAATTGCACATGGCCGAAGTGAAAGGCACCGGCACACCAGTGTTGCAGCTGTTCCGTGAAGGCCGTGCGCTGCGCACGCTGATGTTGTGGCTGGCGTTTTTCTGCTGCCTGTTGATGGTGTACGCGCTGAGTTCCTGGTTGCCGAAACTGATGGCCAACGCCGGTTACAGCCTGGGTTCGAGCCTGTCGTTCCTGCTGGTGTTGAACTTCGGGGCGATCTTCGGCGCGGTCGGTGGCGGGGTGCTGGGTGACAAACTCAATCTGCCGCGGGTGCTGTCGGTGTTTTTCGCCATGGCAGCGGTGTCGATCACGCTGTTGGGCTTCAACAGCCCGATGCCGGTGTTGTACCTGCTGATCGCCATTGCGGGTGCCACCACCATTGGCTCGCAGATTCTTTTGTACGCCTGCGCCGCGCAGTTTTATTCCATGACGATTCGTTCTACCGGCCTGGGCTGGGCGTCGGGCATTGGGCGCAACGGGGCCATCGTCGGTCCGCTGCTCGGTGGTGCCTTGCTCGGGATCAGCTTGCCCTTGCAACTGAACTTCATGGCGTTTGCCTTGCCCGGTGCGGTGGCGGCCCTGGCCATGACCGTGTTCACCATCAGCAGCCGACGCAGCGCTGCTGGCGTCAACCCAGCGTTGTCAGCGACCGGTGCCTGAATCATGAAAGCGTTTTTCCAGGACTTCTCGTTGTCAGCCGCCGTGGCTGGATTGATTGCCGCGGTGATTTCCTATGCCGGCCCGTTGGTGATCATCTTTCAGGCGGCAGAAGCGGCACATTTTTCGCGGGAAGTGTTGTCGTCCTGGATCTGGGCGATCTCCATTGGCAGCGCCGTGCTCGGTATTGGTTTGAGCCTGCGCTACCGCGTTCCGGTGATCATCGCCTGGTCGGCACCGGGCTCGGCGTTGCTGGTGACGCTGTTGCCGGACATCTCCATGGCAGAGGCGGTGGGGGCATATCTGGTCAGCAGCCTGATCATTTTCGTGGTTGGCGTCTCGGGGGCCTTCGACCGGATCATCAGCAAGCTGCCCGCCGCCATCGCGGCGGCGATGCTGGCGGGGATCCTGTTCAGTTTCGGCAGCGGCTTGTTCGTGTCGATGCAGCACAAGCCGTTGCTGGTCCTGGCGATGTTTGCCTGCTACCTGATCTGCAAGCGTGTGATGCCACGTTATGCAGTGATGATGGTGCTGCTGGTGGGGTGTTCGATTGCCGCGTTCACCGGTGAATTGCATCGTGAAGCGCTGGTGATCGGCCTGGCCACGCCGGTGTGGATCGCGCCCGAGTTCAGCCTGGGTGCGATCCTGAACATCGCCTTGCCGCTGGTGATGGTGGCGCTGACCGGTCAGTTCGTGCCCGGCATGGCGGTGCTGCGCGCCAGTGGATATCCAACGCCGGCGAGCCCGATCATCGCCAGTAGCGCGCTGGGCACGGCACTGCTGGCACCGTTCGGGTGCCATGGACTGAATCTGGCGGCCATCACCGCTGCGATCTGCACCGGTCGCGAAGCCCACGAAGATCCTCGCAAACGCTACGTGGCCGGAGTTGTCGGTGGCCTGTGCTATCTGCTGTTGGGGATCTTCGGCGCCACGCTAGTCTCGCTGTTTTCAGCGTTCCCCAAGGAGTTGATCGCGGCGCTGGCCGGGCTGGCCTTGTTCGCCGCCATTGCTGGCGCGTTGACGGGCGCGATGGCGGTGCCGAGCGATCGCGAAGCCGCGCTGGTGACCTTCCTGGTCACGGCTTCGGGCATGTCGTTGTTCGGTTTGTCCGCAGCGTTCTGGGGGCTGATTTTCGGCATGGTCACCCATGTGCTGTTGAGCGCCCGTCGTCCCGTTCCCCTTCGAAAATCCACTGCAACTGAAGTCCTTCAACCCGTCGATCAAAAACAATAAGAGAAAAACGATGAAACAGATTCTCCCAACAACCGGTTCGGTGTTGTCCCTGGCTGTCGTCTCGAGTTTATCCACAGGCACGATGGCCGCTGAAAAAGGCTTTGTCGAAGACACCACCGCGACGTTGCAGGCGCGCAATTACTACTTCAGCCGCGACTATTCCGACATCGTCGGTGCCAACCAGCAATCGAAGGCTGAAGAGTGGGCCCAGGGTTTCATCCTCAACGTGAAGTCCGGATACACCCCGGGCACCGTTGGGTTTGGAGTGGACGTCATCGGCTTGCTCGGCCTTAAGCTCGACAGCGCTCCGGACCGGACCAATACCGGTTTGCTGCCGGTGCAGGACGACGGCCGCGCGGCGGACAACTACAGCCGCCTGGAAGGCGCGTTGAAGATGCGCTACTCCAAAACCGAGCTGAAAGTCGGTGAGCTGCAACCCAACCTGCCAGTGTTGGCCTTCAGCGATATTCGCTTGCTGCCACCGAGTTATCAGGGCGCAAGCATCACCTCCAACGAGATCAATGGCCTGACGCTGCAGGGTGGTCACTTGAGTTCGACCAGCCTGCGCAACGAGGCTGGCGACGAAAAGATGCAAGCGATGTTGGGCCATGTGCCGCAGCGCCAGGTCAGCAGTGACGGTTTCAATTTTGCCGGCGCTGATTATGTCTTCAACGACAAGCGCAGCTCGGTCAGCGCCTGGTACGGGCAACTGGAAGATATCTACAACCAGCGTTTTCTGGGTTTAAAACACAGTGAGCCGGTGGGCGACTGGGTCCTCGGTGCCAACCTCGGTTACTACGATTCGCGCGAGGACGGCAAGAAACTGCTGGGCAACATCGACAACCAGGCGTTCTTCTCGTTGCTGTCGGCCAAGCGTGGCGGCCATACGTTTTACGTCGGCTATCAGGGCATGTTCGGTGACAGTGCGTTCCCACGGGTGTTTGCCAACATCTCGCCACTGGGCAACGAAGTGCCGACCTACGAGTTCGCCTTCACCGATGAACGTTCCTGGCAGGCGCGCTACGACTACGACTTCGCGGCGCTCGGCGTACCTGGGCTGACCAGCACCGTGCGCTACATCAGCGGCAATAACGTCGATACCGGCAAGGGCTATGAAGGCAAGGACCGCGAGCGAGACCTGGACATCGGCTATGTGTTGCAGAGCGGCAGCCTCAAAGGCCTGGGCATCCGTGTGCGCAACGCGATGGCGCGTTCAAACTATCGCAGTGATATCGACGAGAACCGCTTGATCCTCAGCTACACGTGGACCTTGCTGTGAGCCATTGATCACAGGTTGCTGGTGCAATCACCCATGACGTTGTAGGTCACGCGGTGGGTCTGGCCCTGATGATCGACATACACCATGGTTGCCGGCACGACTCCGCACGCGGTCGCGGTGTCCGACACAGAAACCACGCTGGCGATGTCCAGTGGCTGCTCCGGGTTGTACAGGACCGCGAGGGGTTCGTTGTCGGCGGCCATGGCCGAGGTGGCGATAACGGTCAGCAACAGACTGATCAACGTTTTCATGTTGGCGTGCTCCGTGTCGGTTTTGATGTCTGAATTTTAGTCTTTGCCACCGAGGGATAAAGGGGCGAACGGCGGATGCAGCCTTACATAAAACGTAACAGTGATCGCCCGAGGGGGGCTTATGGACGTGCTTAATAACTTGCGCGTATTCATCCGCGTGGTGGACTGCGCCAGTTTCACCGGGGCTGCCGATGCGCTGGATCTGTCGACCGCGCAGGTCTCCCGATTGGTCGCGGATCTGGAGGAGCATGTTCAGGCGCGTCTGCTGCAACGCACCACGCGGCGCTTGAGCCTGACCGACGCCGGCGAGCGCTTCCTGCTGCGCAGCCGGCAAATCGTCGACGCCATGGATGAGGCGACGGCCGAGGCCCGTGGTGCTCATATCAATCCGGCCGGACGCCTGCGGGTGCACAGCATGAACGGCCTGGGTGTGCTGCTCACGCCCTTGATCGCCCGCTACAGCGAGCTTTATCCCGATGTGGTGTTCGAGCTGACCTTGTCGCAGCGCAATCCCGACCCGCTGGAAGAGGGGCACGATGTGGTGATTTCGATCGCTCCCGAACTGGCCGACTCGCAAATGGTTGCGCAAGCCGTCGGGCAGATCTACAGCGTGCCCTGTGCCTCCCCGGACTATCTGCAGCGTCGGGGCGTGCCGCAGCAGCCGCTGGCGCTGAGCGATCATCAATGCCTGCGCATGCTCGACCCGTTGTACAGCGATCAATGGCTTTTCCAGGACGAGCACGGCGAGCACGCCGTCTGCCCGGCCAAGACCTTTCAGTGCAATGTTGCCGAGTCGATGGTCAAGGCTTCGGAAGCGGGCATGGGCATCAGCCTGCTGCCGTTCTACACCGCGACGCGGCCCTTGAGCGACGGCACTTTGCTGCGCGTGTTACCAGCATGGCGCCTGCGCGAACGCAATGTGTATGCGCTGTATCCTTCGCGACGCTTTCTCGATGCCAAGGTGCGCACCTGGGTGGACTTTCTCAAGTCAGAGCTACCGAAGCTGTTCGCCGAACATGACGCGGTGATGAACGATTCGCGGCATTGGGCTTGAAGTCGAAGGGCAGGCGAGCGGCGGTGTAGACTGAGTGCCTGTTGTCTTTCGCCAAGGAGTCGCGCGTAGCCATGATCGGTGCAGAGTTGCTGTCATCGCAAACCCTTGCGGTCGGCTGGCTGATCTATGTGCCGGTGTTGATCTGGGCGATCTGTCGCGCGCCGTGGGTTGAACTGTTCACCGACAGCCGCCGTCAGCATCTGCTGTTCGGAACGGTGTTTGCGCTGTTTTTGCTGTGGCTGGTGCGGCGCGACTTTGATACCGGCGTGTCTTACCACTTCATCGGCATGACAGCGGTAACGCTGTTGCTGGACTGGCCGCTGGCGCTGATGGGCGGCTTGGTGGCGCAGATGGGGCTGGTGTTGCTCGGCCGACAGGATCTGGCGGCGGTCGGGGTCAATGGCGCGCTGTTGATTGCCCTGCCGGTGCTGGTTACCGAGTGCTGCGCCATTCTGGTGGAGCGCGCGCAACCGCGAAATCCCTTCGTGTATATCTTCGTTTCCGGATTTTTCGCCGCCGCGCTGTCGGCGCTGCTGTGCCTGCTGCTGGCACTGTGGTTGCTGTGGTTCGATGAGCGTTTCGAGATGCCGTATTGGCTGGAGGATTTTGTCGGTTACCTGTGGCTGATCATTTTCCCCGAAGCGTTTATCAACGGCATGATCGTCAGTGCGCTGGTGGTGTTCTGCCCGGAATGGCTGGAGACGTTCAACCGCACCCGCTACCTCTCGGCCCCCTGGAAAGATGACGATCCCAAGCCTTGATTCGCATCAAGGCCTGGCATCGCCATGATCGGGATCAGTGACGCGGGTCGAAGTCACCGCTGAACATCTCGTCCTCGGCATCGGGAGCCACTGGAATCTTGTGTTCTTCGGACGCCCAGGCGCCCAGGTCGATCAGTTTGCAGCGGTCGGAGCAGAAGGGCCGGAATTTGCTCTCGGCGGTCCATTCCACGGGGGCGCCACAGGTAGGGCATTCGACGGTTGTTGGTTGGCTCATGACTGGCCTCCACGCAAAGTAAGATAAAAGTGATGCAGGCGTTCGACCTCGCTGTGCAGCCAGGCAAGGTCGCGGTCATTGACCACGACGTCGTCGGCATGGCTCACGCGATCCTGGCGGCTGGACTGGGCCTTGAGGATCGCCTGGACTTGCTGTTCGCTGGTCTGGTCTCGTTGCAGGGTGCGTTCAATCTGCAATTGTTCCGGGGCATCGATCACCAGCACCCGTTGGGTCATGGCGTATTGTCCGGACTCGATCAGCAGCGGCGAAACCAGAATCGCATAAGGCGATTTTGCCAGCGCCAGGTGGTGAGCGATTTCCTCGCCGATCAGTGGATGCAGGAGGGCCTCCAGCCAGCGGCGCTCTTCAGGCACTTCGAAGATCAATTTGCGTAGCGCGGCGCGGTCCAGTTGCCCGTCGACCTGCAACACGCCTGGGCCGAAGTGCCCGGCGATTTGTGCCAGTGCCGGGCGACCAGGTTCAACTACCCAGCGCGCGGCATGGTCGGCGTCGACCACATGCACGCCCAGGTCGATGAAGTGTTGGGCGGCGGCACTTTTGCCGCTGCCGATGCCGCCGGTCAGGCCGAGAATCCAGGGTTTTTCCACAGGGGTATTCATTTCAAACCGACAAACTGCCAATAGAGATCGGTTATTTGACCACCCCAGAGCAACGCAATCCAGCCGGCAATGGCCAGATAGGGACCGAAAGGGATCGGCGTCGAGGTTTTTGCATTGCGCCAGCGCAGCATCATCAAGCCGATAATGGCACCCACCAGCGAAGACAGCAGGATGGTCAGCGGCAAAATCTGCCAGCCACCCCAGGCGCCCAGCATCGCCAGCAGCTTGAAATCACCGTAGCCCATGCCGTCCTTGCCCGTGATCAGCTTGAACAGCCAGAACACCGCCCACAGCACGCTGTAGCCGGCAATCGCCCCCCAAAGCGCCTCGTGCAACGACGCGAATAGGCCGAAACTGTTGATGATCAACCCCAGCCATAGCAATGGCAGCACCAGCACGTCTGGCAATATCTGATGTTCGGCGTCGATCAGGCTCATCGCCAGCAAACCCCAGCTCAGGACCATCACCAGGCAGGCTGGCCAACCGAAGCCGAAGTGCCAGGCGACAAACGCCGATAGCGCGCCACAAGCCAGTTCGGTTAACGGATAGCGCGGGCTGATCGCCGCCGCGCAGGCTGAACAGCGGCCGCGCAAAAACACATAACTGAGCAGCGGAATGTTTTCCCAGGCGCGGATCCGGTGAGCGCAGTGCGGGCATTGGGAATGGGGCAGCAGCAGGTTGTAGGTGGGCACCGGCGTTTCGCCAGGCAGCCCGAGAATGTCATGAGCCTGCTCACGCCAGTCGCGTTCGAGCATTTTCGGCAGGCGCCAGATCACGACATTGAGGAAACTGCCGACCAGCAGGCCGGTGATGCCTGCGAGAAGGACAAAGGCCAGCGGAAAGTGGGTCAGAATTTCATTCAAGGGCATGTCAGATCGCTGAGCCAAGTTGGAAGATGGGCAGGTACATGGCAACTACCAGTCCACCGACGATAACACCCAGCACCACCATGATGAACGGTTCCATCAGGCTGGTGAGGTTATCGACCATGTTATCGACGTTGTCTTCGTAGAACCCCGCGACTTTGTCGAGCATAGCGTCCAGGGCGCCTGACTCTTCGCCGATGGCGGTCATCTGTATCGCCATGTTCGGAAAGACGCCGGAGGTACGCATGGCGAAATTCAATTGCATGCCGGTCGAAACGTCCTGGCGGATGCGCAATACCGCACGCTTGAAAACGATGTTGCCGGTCGCGCCGGCCACTGATTCCAGGGCCTCTACCAGTGGCACGCCGGCCGCGAAAGTAGTCGACAGCGTACGGGCGAATCGGGCCACGGCGGACTTGTACATCAATGTGCCAACCAGCGGCAGTTTAAGCAGCCAGGTGTCCGTCCGGTCACGGCAGGCCGGGGATGTCCTGAGGGCGTGACGCATGCCGAAGGCCATCGTTACCAGCGCGCCGAGGACCACCCACCACCAGGCCTGCATGAATTGCGACAGGCCAATGACCATCACGGTGAAGGCCGGCAGTTCGGCGCCGAAGCCTTTGAACACCGACTCGAACTGCGGCACGACATTGACCAGCAGAATCCCGGTGACAATCGCCGCGACGAACACCACCACCAGCGGGTAGGTCATGGCTTTCCTGATCCTGGCCTTGAGACTTTCGCTTTTTTCCTTGTAGGTCGCGACCCGCTCCAAAAGGGTATCGAGGGCACCGGCCTGCTCGCCGGCATCCACCAGGTTGCAATACAGTTCATCGAAATACCGGGGTTTCTTGCGCAGGGCGGCGGCGAAACTGCTGCCTGCCGCGACTTCCTGTTTCAGTTCGTCCACCAGCGTGCGCATGGCCGGATTGTCAAAGCCTTCGCCGATGATGTCGAACGACTGCAGCAACGGCACGCCGGCCTTCATCATCGTCGCCATTTGCCGGGTGAACAGGGCAATGTCCTGGGCCTTGATGCGCTTGCCCATGTTGAAAACCGACTGGTTCTTTTTGCGAACCTTGCCGGGACTGATGCCTTGCCTGCGCAGTTTCGCCTTGATCAGCGCGGGGTTTTGAGCGCTGAGCTCACCGGTTACCTTTGTGCCTTTGCGGTCAATGCCTTCCCATGCATACACGCTGATTTTCGCTGCCTTGACCGCCATGTTCAGTCCTGGGTAATCCGCTTGAGTGGGTCTTATAGCCTAGTCAAACGATGGAGCCAAACCGGCAAGGGTGAGGTGACAAAAAACGTCAGATAGTGCTGATCCTAGTTGTGGGAAAGGGCTTTGCAGCCGCCCAGCCCCCTGCCAACAGGGGCTTCCGGCCTTGGCACAGGCTGTGCTGCCATGGGGCAGGTCATGAGCCTTCGACTCATGCATGGAGTCTGTATATGAATCAAAAAGGTTTTACCCTGATCGAGTTGCTCGTCGTGGTGGCGATCATCGGGATCCTGGCCACGCTGGGTTTGCCGATGTATTCCAAATACCAGGCTCGGGCCAAGGTCACTGCGGCGCTGGCCGAACTGACGGCGATGAAGGTGCCGTTCGAGGATGTGATCAATCAGGGGGACACTCCGACAATTACCAACGTGGCGCCTGCTGGCGAGACCTCAACCAACCACTGCGCCCTCGCTGTCACGGATACAACTGCGGCCGGAGGGGGATCAATCGTTTGTACGTTGCACAATGCCCCGGGGGTGGTCCAGGGCAAAACCGTCACCCTGACACGGGATGAAACCAAAGGCTGGTCATGCAAGAGCAGCGTTTCCGTGGATTACTTGCCTAAAGGGTGTTCCGGTTCTGGGGCATGAATGGCTGAATCAAATCCCCGCTTTGGCGGGGTTTTTCCTGTTTGTCGACCCATCGTCAAATGCCGCAGACAAAGCTCAGAAATTTCAGCATCTTAGGAACTTTCCATAAACCCGCAACTTGCATGCAGTGTTTGTGCTTCTCGTGCATTTTGCATGATTTCGAAAATTGACTGATTTTATAACTTATTGATTTATAAGGTTTTATCTTTTGTTTCAAAGTTGGCACAGCGTTCGCAATATCCCTGGTAACCCTGCCGACATGACACCCGGCAGACTTTTCAGAAAAACAGGAGTTACTCGTATGAAGAAGTTCGCTATCGCTGCCGCTACTGCTACCGCGCTGACCCTGACCATGGCAAACGCGGCATTCGCCCAGACCACTCAAGCCACCCAGGCTCCAATGACCCTGGCGGCGGGTGAAATGACCAAGGCTGAAGAAGCTACTTCCGATACCTGGATCACCACCAAAGTCAAAAGTGACCTGATGACCGAAAAAGGCATTCCTGGCACCGACATCAAAGTCGAAACCAACAAAGGCGTCGTATCGCTGTCGTCCACCGTGGCGGTCACCGAAGCGCAGAAAACCACCGCCGTGGCCATTACCAAGAAAATCAAAGGCGTCAAAGCGGTTTCCGCTGACGGCCTGAAAGCCGAGTAAGGCTAAGGCTTCTCGCCTGGACCGGGAGAAGGTGCGACAGACGGGCAGAGTCATACGTCTGTTGCAACCTGAGTGTTCATGCGAAAGGCCAAAAGGAGTTTGGCCAGCACAGGCCCCGCGCATTTTTGCCGGGGCCTGTTCTATGTGGGACGCTGAAAACCCAATGTGGGAGCGGGCTTGCTCGCGAAAGCGGTGTGCCATTCAACCAACAAGTTGACTGATCTATCGCCTTCGCGAGCAAGCCCGCTCCCACATTGGATAGTGCTAATCAATTGCCGCGCTTGCTGGTGATCTGTTTCAGCCGGTTGCCTTCAAATCGCAAGTATTGATACATGCCACCCTTCGGTCCGTAGGTCCATTCCTCGACCTGAAACTCCTCGCGCCGATCTGCACTGCGCTTGTAACCCAGCAGGTCGCGACTGATCGGCTCGCCGCATTTCTGCAGGACCTCACTCGAGCGGTCGCCGATGCTGATCAATTGGCTGCCACAGCGCAGGGTATCGGTCGCCCAGGCCTGACTGGCCGACAGCGCCAGAACCAGGCCTGTCAGCCACCACCGGATCATCACTCGGCATCCAGATGCATCGGCGTTACCACGCGGCCGTCACTTTCTGCCTCGCCCAGATTGGCGTCGATGAAGTACACCCGGTCGTCTTCCAGCTGGGCCTTGTCGACCAGGTAATCCTTGATGCTGCTGGCGCGCTCCTGGCCCAGTTGGCGTAACAACACGTCACTGGAGCTCCAGAACTTGATCACCTCGGCCCGCATTTTCGCGGTGCGATCTTCCTTGCCCAGATCCTTCCATTCGGCAGGGGGCTGGGCTTTCAGACGGGTGCGGTAGATACCTTCGAGCAGCGGGCCTTTTTCCCCGTCCGGCACTTCCAGCAACGAAGCCTGGGCCGGGACCTTGTCACCGCGGCGCTGGAGCATTTTGTAGTAGTTGTACTGGTATTCACGTTCCAGGCGTTGTTCGGCGATCAGCGGGCCATCACTGCTCTGGGCGGCGGTGCCTTCGATTTCCAGGCGCAGGGCCGGGCGTTCCTTGAGCGCCTTGGAGAGTTTGTCCAGAGCGCCTTCGGCGTCCTTGCTCAGGTCGCTGGAACCCGCTGCGAAGGAAACACTACCCAGGTCTTCCGCCCCACCACCGTTGACCAGCCCACCAATGAGCTTGAACGGCGCTGCCGCGGCTTTGACGATCAGGTTACGCAGGGTCTGCCAGACAATCGGCATGATGCTGAATTGCGGGTTGTTCAGGTCGCCGGTGACCGGCAGTTCGATGGAAATCTTGCCGTCGACGTCCTTGAGCAAGGCAATGGCCAGTTTCAGCGGCAGGCTCACGGCATCCGGGCTGTCTACTTTTTCACCCAGTTGCAACTGTTCAACCACCACTTTGTTTTCAGCTTTGAGTTGGCCCTTGGTGATCTGGTAGTGCAGGTCGAGATTGAGCCGGCCCTTGCGGATACGGTAGCCGGCGAACTTGCCGGAGTAGGGCGTCAGCGTGGTCAGTTCCACGCGTTTGAAGCTGGTGGCGATGTCGAGGCTGGCCATCGGGTCGAACGGATTGACGGCGCCCTTGATGGTCACCGGCGCGTAGCGATCGACCTTGCCCTTGATGTCGACACCGGCCGGTTTTGGCTGGCGGCTGTCGATGGTGCCGATCTGCCCGTTGAGTTGCTGGATGGCGGTGGCGAAGTTCGGTGTCAGGCTGAAGTCGGCGAAGTTGGCCGAACCGTCATTGATGAAAATGCCGCCGATGTGGATGCCCAGCGGCTTTTCCTTGCTGGCCGGTTTGCTCGCCGCGGTTTTTGCTCCGGAGTCCGCCGGCTGCGGAATCAGCAGGTCATCGATATTGGTGGTGCGATCATCGTTGATCATGAGGCGCGCATAGGGCTGGAACAGGTTGATCTTGTCGATCGACAGGCTGTCCCCATGCTGATAGTTCAGGCCTTCGACCACGACCTGTTGCCACTTGAGGAAGTCGCGGGTCTTCAGGGTGTCCAGGGTGTGCAACTGATCGACCTGGGCGCGGCCGGTGACGTTGAAGGCCAGGGGCTCGGTGCTTTTCAGGTTGACCGCCAGGTCACTGCCGAGCATGCCGCTGCGCAGTTCCAGGCGAATGAACGGCGTGATGTAGGACTGGGCAACCCGCAGGTCGATGTCCTTGGTCTGTACCTTCAGCGTGGCGCTGACAGGGGCCAGGTTAACCTCGCCATCGGCCATGATCTTGCCTTGCTTGCCCACGCCGGTATCGAGCTTGAGGGTAAAGGGCGAGCCGTTGAGGCTGTCGAAGTTTTGCAGGTCGAGGTTCAGCGGGCTCAAGTCGAGGGCGACGGCGGGTTGTGCCTTGCGGTCAGCCAGATGCACCGTGTAATCGCGCAACTGCACATCCTTGAGCAGCACCTGCCAGGGTTTGTCTGGCGCGGCCGGTTCAGGTTTCGGCGAGTCTGCCGCTGCCGGAGCACTGGCCGGTTCGGCATCCGCCTTGGCCTTGGCTTTGGCTGCGGGTTTGGATGGCTGGCTGGCGAACAGTTTCTGCCAGTCGAGCTGGCCGTCCGATTCCAGTGCGGCCCAGGTCTCCAGTTTGTTGCTGCGGATCTTGCCGACCACCACTTTCTGTTTGGCCAGATCCACCGTGGTTTCGCTGATGTCCAGGCGCTCAAGTTTCACCAGTGGCCGGCCATCCGGGGCCTTGATCGCGAAGGGGGCGATGTTGACCGCTACATTGTTCAGCAGCAGCTCGGTTTCCTTGGCCAGGTTGAGTTTGTAGTCGGTACTGATGCTCATCACGCCATGTTCGAGGTCCAGTGGTACGGCATCGCGCACATAGGGCCAAAAGGCTTTCATCTTGCCATCAGTGATTTTCAGCTTACCTTCGGAGGCAATCGGGATCAGGCTGAAGTTGCCGGTCCAGTCGATCTGTCCGCCGTTGGGACCGATGGCCACCAGGGTCATGTCGGCGCTGTCTTCGGGCAGGGTGCTGAGGTTTTTCAGCTCGAAATCGAGTGTGTCGTAGAGAAACTCGATGGGCTCGCTGGGCCGGGCGTCTTCAAAGTGTACGGCGCCGCCGGCCAGTTTGATCCGCTCGATGCGCAGCGGAAATGGCTTGGCATCCGGGTCGGCCGGTGTGGGTTCGCTCTCTGGCAGTTTGAACAGCCCAAGCAGATTGAGTTTGCCGTCCTTGCTGAAGAGGATCTCGGTCTTGGGCTTGTCCAGTTCGATATCGGCCAGGTGCACCGCCTTGGTCCACAGACTGTCGAGTTGCAGGTTGGCGTACAGGCGTTCGAAAGCGACCTGCTCCTTGCCGGGCTCGCCGATGTTCAGGCCCCAGAGGGTCAGTTCGAGGCTGAACGGATTGAACTCGATCCGCTGGATTGTGGCGGGGGTGGTGGCGTAGTTGGCCAGTTGCTGGTTGGCAACGCGCAACGCGACCCCCGGTAAAATCAGAAAGCCCAGCAAGCTGTAGAGGGCCAGAGCAGTCAACAAGGCGCCGATGGCGCGTATCAATCCTTTGTACATGTGTGGCTTCATCTGTCTGAATCGGAGTGCCTTGGAGTATGGCACGCGTTTCCGGTTCCGAAGTGATCGGCCTGTTCAGGAATTTTCAGATTTCTCCGACCACGGTCAGAGCTGCAGGATCAGGGTTTTCAGTGGTGGTTGCTGATCCATCGACGGAAAGTCGCCGCCCGGCTTCATCACGGTGCACTCACGCACTGGTCGTCCGGCTTTCTCTGCACAACGCAACACCTGCTCGCGCCAGTCGTCCATGCTGACTTTCGCCAGGTTGTTGCAGCAGATCAACACGCCGTTGTCGGCGGTGGTCAGCAAGGCTGGCTTGAGCAGGCTCTGGTAGTCGCGTAGCAGGTCGACGGTGCCGAATGCGCTCTTGGCCCAGGCCGGTGGGTCGAGCAGCACCAGATCGTACTGGCGCTGTTCCAGGCGCTGATAACTTGGCAGTTTTTGCCCGCGGCGCTGGCTGATCGGCAAGCCGGCCAGTTGGCGTATGGCCGGGAAGTAGTCGGACTGGATAAATTCCATGGTCGGCAACTGCGGGTTGAGCAAACCGTTCTCCCGACCGACCGCCAGGTTGCCTTCGGCGAAGTCCAGGTTACAGACCTCGCGCGCTCCGCCCGCAGCCGCACTGAGGCCGACACCACAGGTGTAGGCGAACAGGTTCAGTACGCTTTTGTTCTTGCTGTGATCCTTGACCCAGCCACGGGTGTTGCGCAGGTCGAGGAACAGCAGCGGGTCTTGTCCGGCATGGCGGCCACGGACCCGATAGTTCAGGCCCCATTCGTGGCCGACCAGGTCTTGCAGGGCGGCTTCGTCGGCACGGTAGACGATGTCTTCGCGGTCGATGCGCGAGTTGCCCCGGGAGCGGTCGTTGTAGACCAGCAGGGTTGCAAAACCCAGATGTTGATTGATCGTTTCGTGCAGTTGCAGCAGCGTCTCTCGCTCCAGCGCCTGGTGGAAACTTTGCACCAGCAACTGCGGGCCGTAACGGTCGATGGTCAGGCCACCGGCACCTTCCTGGCTGCCGTGGAACAGGCGATAGCAATCGGTGCCTTGCTGGTGCAGTTCGGCGAGCAGGTCCTGGCGTTGATCGAGGGCGGCGCGCAGCGCCTGATTCAAGGAAGACATGCTGGGCGCCTTGCAGGAGAGAATTGGGCGCGGGAGTTTAACAGTTTGAAGCTGAGATGAGGGGCTTGCCTGTGGCGAGGGAGCTTGCTCCCGCTGGGCTGCGAAGCGGCCCCACAATCCTGGTACGTTTCGATTTATAGGCGAGTGCTGCGCACTCGAACGGGAGCAAGCTCCCTCGCCACAGAGTGATCACATTCAAGAAGTTGTATTCAGGTCAGTAAACCCATCCGCCGCTTGGCCCGCTGCACCGAGCCATTACGCACCGCCCAGCGCAGCATAGGCGCGCTGCGATTGACGCTGGCGCGGATCAGCTTGCGTTGCAACGGGCTCTGGCTGACGCCGAGCATGTCGCTGGCCCAGTCCGGCAGCAGATCGATTCCAGCCTGCATCATCAACCCGCCGAATGGCTTGGCCAAACGACTGGGGGAGGGAGCGTTCAGCAACAGGCGCAGGACTTCCCGGCTGCGTTCGTCGCATAGTAACTGTGGGCGCATGCGCTCAAGGTAGTCGGCAATTTCCTGCCGCGAACGGGGCACATCCCGGGCGCCGAGGCGCTCGGCGATCATGGCAATTTCAGCGTAATAGCGATCCTGGTCGGCCGGGGACAGGTGCGGATTGCGATAGCGCAAATGCGCGGCGAGGAAGTTGCTGACTTCCGCCACATGCACCCACGTCAGCAATTGGGGATCGCTGGCGGCGTAGGGGCGTCCATCCGGCGCCGTGCCGGTAATCTGCAAATGAATGGTGCGGACTTTTTCGATCAGCCAGTCGGCGTCCTGCCGCGAACCGAAAGTGGTACCGGAGATGAACTGCCCGGTGCGGCGCAGGCGACCGAGCATGTCTTCACGAAAGTTCGAATGGTCCCAGACCCCGGCCAATGCCAGCGGGTGCAGGGCTTGCAGCATCAAGGCGCTGATGCCACCTATCAGCATGCTGCTGAAATCACCATGGACTTGCCAACTCACCGAGTCCGGCCCGAACAGGCCGGGGTCGCCCTTGGGGTTTTCCAGGTCGAGCTTGCCCAGGGACAGACCGGTCAGGCTCATGATCTGGGTTTCGATGCGGGTGCGAATGAATTCCATGGCCACTCTGTAGGCGCGAGCTTGCTCGCGATGGTCGTTAACGGTAACGCGTTTCTCCTGAATACACGCGGCGCGCTTGAGTTCATCGCGAGCGAGTTCGCTCCTACAAAGGCACGTTATTGATTCAGGCGTTTATCGATCAAGCCTTGTACCACGCTTGGATCGGCCAGGGTCGAAGTGTCGCCCAGGCTGTCGAGTTCATTGCAGGCGATCTTGCGCAGAATGCGTCGCATGATCTTGCCTGAGCGGGTTTTCGGCAAGGCCGGCGCCCACTGGATCAAGTCCGGCTTGGCGAAACTGCCGATTTCCTGGCTGACAAGGGCCAGCAATTCTTTCTTCAGTTCATCATTGGTTTCGACGCCGTTCATGGGCGTGACAAAGACATAGATGCCCTGGCCCTTGATGTCGTGGGGATAACCGACCGCAGCGGCCTCGGCGATGCTCTCGTGCAGCACCAGGGCGCTTTCCACTTCGGCGGTGCCGATGCGGTGGCCGGAAACGTTGATCACATCGTCGATGCGCCCGGTGATCCAGTAATCACCATCCTCATCGCGCCGCGCGCCATCGCCGGTGAAGTAGTAGCCGGGGTAGGGCTTGAAGTAGGTGTCGATCATGCGCTGCGGATCGCCGTAGACACTGCGGATCTGTGCTGGCCAACTGGACTTGATGGCCAGTACGCCACTGCCGGCGCCTTTGATTTCCTTGCCCTGCTCGTCGAGCAGTACCGGCTGCACGCCGAACATCGGTTGTGTCGCACAACCAGGCTTGATCCGCTGCGCACTGACCAAAGGGCTGAGCATGATGCCGCCGGTTTCGGTCTGCCACCAGGTATCGACGATCGGGCAGCGCTCTTCTCCGACCTCATGGAAGTACCACTCCCACGCTTCCGGGTTGATCGGCTCACCCACCGTACCGAGTAGCCTGATGCTGGCGCGGGATGTTTGCTGCAACGGTCCGGGGCCTTCGCGCATTAACGAGCGCAGGGCCGTCGGGGCGGTATAGAAAATGTTTACCTTGTGCTTGTCGATCACCTGCCAGAAACGCGAGGTAGTCGGGTAGCTTGGCACGCCTTCGAAGATCAGCGTGGTCGCGCCGTTGGCCAGCGGGCCGTAGACGATGTAGCTGTGGCCTGTGACCCAGCCGACATCGGCGGTGCACCAGAAGACTTCGCCGTCGCGGTAGTCCAGCACGTACTTGAAGGTCATTGCGGCTTGCAGCAGGTAGCCGCCAGTGGTGTGCAACACGCCCTTGGGTTTGCCGGTGCTGCCGGAGGTGTAGAGGATGAACAACGGGTCCTCGGCGTCCATCGGCTCGGGCGGGCAATCGGCGCTGGCATCGCGCAGGGCCTGCTGATACTTGATGTCCCGGCCTTCGACCCAGTCCACCTCACTCTTGGAGTGTTCGACCACGATGACGGTGCTGACATTCGGACAACTCTGTAGGGCCTTGTCGACCTTTTCCTTGAGCGGTACGGCCTTGCCGCCGCGTACTCCCGCGTCGGCAGTGATCACGGTTTGGCAGTCGGCGTCGAGAATCCGGTCGCGTACGGAGTCCGGGGAGAAGCCGCCAAATACGACTGAGTGCACTGCGCCGATACGGGTACAGGCCAGCATGGCGTAGGCGGCTTCGGGAATCATCGGCATGTAGATGCACACGCGGTCGCCTTTTTTCACGCCACGGCTTTTCAGCACGTTGGCCAGGCGGCAGACGTTTTCATGCAGTTGTTTGTAGGTGATCGAGGTCGAGTCGGCAGGGTCGTCGCCTTCCCAGATGATGGCGACCTGATCGCCGCGTTTTTCCAGGTGCCGGTCGATGCAGTTGTAGCTGACGTTCAGCTTTCCACCGGCAAACCAGCTGGCTTCTCCGGTTTTCAGGTTGTAGCGCTGGACGGTTTCCCAGGGCGTGCTCCAGTCGAGAAAACGCGTGGCCTGTTCGGCCCAGAACGTACTGGGGTGTTCAATGGATTCGCGGTACAGGCGCTGATAGTCGTCTTGACTCAATTGTGCAGCCCGGCGGACGGCATCGGCTTTGGGGAACGTGCTGATATCGAACATGACGGTTCCTTATTCTTGTTTTGCGACAAAGATAAAGATGCGCCAGGAGGTCAATGGGTTCAAGAGGGGAGCGGTGCGACCCTCGTAGGAGCTGGCTTGCCAGCGAAAGCGGTGGATCAGTCAAAATTTATTGGACTGACACACCGTCATCGCTGGCAAGCCAGCTCCTACAGGGGGCCATCAAATCACCCGCGGTGACGACCACGGAAGTAATTGATCAGCCCTTGGGTCGAAGCGTCCTCGGCCGGCGCCTCTTCGCTGCCGACCAGGCGGTTGTAGACGCCTTTGCCCAGCTCTTTGCCCAGCTCCACACCCCACTGGTCGAAGGCGTTGATGCCCCAGATCACGCTCTGCACGAAAACTTTGTGTTCGTACATCGCCACCAGAGCGCCGAGACGACGAGGGCTGATGCGCTCCACAACCAGGGTGTTGCTCGGACGGTTGCCCGGGATCACCTTGTGTGGCGCGAGTTTCTGCACTTCGTCTTCACTCAGGCCCTTGTCACGCAGCTCGGTTTCGGCCTCGGCCAAGGTCTTGCCGAGCATCAGCGCCTGGCTTTGCGACAGGCAGTTGGCGTACAGCCACTGGTGGTGGTCGGACACCGGGTTGAAGCTGACGATCGGCACGATGAAGTCGGCCGGGATCAACTGGGTGCCCTGGTGCAGCAACTGGTGGTAAGCGTGCTGACCGTTGCAGCCGACGCCGCCCCAGATCACCGGCCCGGTGTCGGTGGAAACCGGCTTGCCGTCCTGGCGCACGCTCTTGCCGTTGGATTCCATGTCCAGCTGTTGCAAGTGCTTGGTGATGTTACGCAGGTAGTGATCGTACGGCAGGATCGCGTGGCTTTGCGCGCCCCAGAAGTTGCCGTACCACACGCCGAGCAAGGCCAGCAGCACCGGCATGTTCTGTTCGAACGGCGCGGTCAGGAAGTGCTGGTCCATGGTGTAGGCACCGGACAGCAATTCCTTGAAGTTGGACATGCCGATGGCCAGGGCAATCGGCAAACCGATGGCCGACCACAGCGAGTAGCGGCCGCCGACCCAGTCCCACATCGGGAAGATGTTTTCTTCGCGGATGCCGAACGCTACCGCGGCGGCGTTATTGCTCGATACCGCGATGAAATGGCGATACAGCTCGGCTTCCGAACCACCCTGGGCCAGGTACCAGGCACGGGCGGCTTGGGCGTTCTTCAGGGTTTCGAGGGTGTTGAAGGATTTCGACGAGACGATGAACAGCGTGGTCTCGGCGCGCAGCTTCATGGTCAATTCGTGGAATTCGCTGCCGTCGATGTTTGCCAGGTAATGGCAACGCACGCCTTTCTGGGCGTAGGACAGCAAGGCTTCGGACACCAGTTCCGGGCCGAGGAAGGAGCCACCGATGCCGATGTTGACCACGTCAGTGATCGGCTTCTCGGTGTAACCGCGCCACAGACCATCGTGGATACGGCCCACGAGGTCGGTGATCTGGTTCAGCACCTTGTGCACTTCCGGCATCACGTTGACGCCGTTGACCGACAGCTTGTCGCCTACCGGGCGACGCAGGGCGGTGTGCAGGGCTGGACGACCTTCGGAAGCGTTGACGATTTCGCCGTCGAACAGCGATTTGATCGCGCCCTTGAGATCGACTTCGTTGGCCAGGCCCACCAGCAGATTGCGGGTCTCGGCGTTGATCAGGTTCTTCGAGTAGTCGAGAAAAAGACCGCAGCTGCTGAGGGTGAATTGAGTAAAACGCTGCGGATCGGCATTGAAGGCTTCGCGCATGCTGAAATCCTGCATGGCTTGGCGGTGGTCATTCAGCGCTTGCCAGGCAGGCAGAGCGGTAACGTCGTGAGGAGTGCGGTAATACGCCATCGCTGCGGGTTTCCTTATTACTTGAACGGCCTTTTGAACACTAAAAATCCCGGAGCGCTATGGATGGGCGTTCCGGTCAACTGCGTCGACACGATTTCATGGCGCAGGGCGACTACAGTAAACCCCGCGCAATGATCTGTCTTGACTTTGTCTGACCTGTTTCCGGTACTTTTTTAACATCGAAGTTAGGAATAGTCCGACAAACGGAAGAGACAGGACTCGGATCAGGCGACCTGGACCGGAATGGCGTTGCTGGTGTGACTCAATTCATTGCCCGGTGCCATGTAGAGCATGCGTGGCTTGAAGTTGAGCAGTTCGGCTTCGCTGTAATGGGCGTAAGCGCAGATGATCACGCGATCGCCGACCTTGGCCTTGTGTGCCGCGGCGCCGTTGACCGAGATCATGCGCGAACCTTCTTCGCCACGGATGGCGTAGGTGGTGAAGCGCTCGCCGTTGTCGATGTTGTAGATCTGGATCTGTTCGTACTCACGGATACCGGACAGGTCCAGCCATTCGCCGTCGATGGCGCAGGAACCTTCGTAATCGAGTACGGCGTGGGTGACTTCGGCGCGATGCAGCTTGGCTTTGAGCATGATGGCGTGCATGAGTATTTCCCAGGTCGGCGGGCAAATGGCCCGAAGGGTTTGTGGGGGACGAGCAGATCTGACTGTGGGAGCGGGCTTGCTCGCGATGGACGTTAACGATTACGCGTATTTCCTGAATGTACGCGGCGCGTCGGAGTTCATCGCGAGCAAGCTCGCTCCTACAGGTTTTTTCGGTGTTTAGATTGGCGCGTCGAGGTTCAGGTGCAGGTTGTCGATCAACCGCGTAGTCCCGAGGAACGCCGCCACCAGAATCACCAGGTCACGATCCTGCGCATTTGCCGGGCGCAAGGTCAGGGCGTGGCGGATTTCCAGGTAATCCGGGCGCAGGCCGGCAGCTTCGAGCTGTTGCAGCTTCATGCCGATCAACGCAGGAAAGTCGCGCTCACCTTGTTTAATCGCCCCGGCGATCTCGCTCAACGTGCGATACACCACCGGCGCCACGGCCCGCTGCTCTTCGTTGAGGAAGCCGTTGCGCGAGGACAGCGCCAGGCCATCGGCCGCGCGAACGGTCGGCTCTCCGATGATCTGGATCGGCATGTTCAGGTCATGTACCAGCGCGCGAATCACCGCCAGTTGCTGGAAGTCTTTCTCGCCGAAAATCGCCAGGTCCGGCTGGACCATGTTGAACAGCTTGCTGACCACCGTCGCCACACCTTCGAAATGCCCCGGACGACTCGCGCCACACAGGCCTTCGGACAATTGCGGGACGCTGACGCGGGTCTGGCCGGCCATGCCGTCGGGGTACATTTCTTCAACAGCGGGGGCAAACAGCAAATGGCAACCGGCCTGGAGCAGTTTTTCCTGGTCGGCGGCGAGAGTGCGCGGGTACTTGTCGAGGTCTTCACCCGCACCGAATTGCAGCGGGTTGACGAAAACGCTCGCGACCACGAAGTCCGCCCGCTGGGAGGCTTTGGTCACCAGTGCAACGTGGCCGCTGTGCAGGTTGCCCATGGTTGGCACAAAGGCGATGCGCTTGCCTTCGCTACGGGCACGGGCCACGGCGGCCCGCAGTTCGCGTACGGTTTTTACGGTGTTCATGCAGAGAATCCGTGTTCGATCCCAGGGAAGGTCGCCGCCTTGACTTCAGTCACGTAGGCATTCAGTGCAGCTTCAATGCTGGTCTGGCCAGTCATGAAGTTTTTCACGAACTTTGGCACGCGGCCGGTAATGGACAACCCCAGCATATCGTGCAGGACCAGCACCTGGCCGTCGGTACGATTGCCAGCGCCAATACCGATCACCGGAATCTTCACCGCCTGGGTGATTTCTTCTGCCAGTTCGCTCGGGACGCATTCGAGCAGCAGCATTGCCGCGCCAGCCTGTTCCAGGGAAATCGCGTCGGCACGCATTTGCCGCGCCTGGTTTTCATTGCGACCCTGGACCTTGTAGCCGCCAAGGATGTTCACCGATTGCGGCGTCAGGCCCATGTGCGCGCAGACAGGGATGCCACGTTCGGCCAGCAGGCGGATCGAATCGGCCAGCCACAATGCACCTTCAACCTTGACCATGTGCGCGCCGGCCTGCATCAACAGGGCGCTGTTGGTCATGGCTTGCTCGGTGGTGGCGTAGGCCATGAAAGGCAGGTCGGCGAGGATCAGGGCATCGCTGTTACCGCGTTTGACGGCAGCCACGTGGTAAGCCATTTCCGCGGTGGTGACAGGCAAGGTGCTGTCGTGGCCCTGCAAAACCATGCCGAGGGAGTCGCCCACCAGCAGCACTTCGACGCCAGCCTGATTGCAGGCATGGGCGAAGGTCGCGTCGTAGCAGGTCAGCATGGTGATCTTTTCACCTTTTTGCTTCAGACCTTGCAGGGTGGTCAGGGTGATGGCTGGCATGAAAAGTTCCTCATTCAGGCGCTGTGGAAACTACTGCGAGTAACGCGCGTGATTCTTCGTTGAATACAGGCGCACGCTCTTTTGTCGTGCTTTTAAGGCCTGGATTGCGCCCTTGAACGCCGTGTTGGCGGCAGCGGGACGCCTATAGTCGTGAGGAGAACGAGGGAAGTCAATTGCGTGTGTTACCGCATTGTTACGGGTGGGGTGTTACCGGGGTAACTGATGCGATTCAGCAGCAGATCTTGTGCGCGACACAAAACCAATGTGGGAGCGGGCTTGCTCGCGAAGGGGGCATCACATTCAACATTAATGTTGATTGATACACCGCTTTCGCGAGCAAGCCCGCTCCCACAGGGGGATTTGTGTCACATCGGGGGCAGGCGTTCCAGGCCGACGAACGGGCAGGCGGCGAGTAATTCACTTAGCTCGCGGCCATCGGCCAGGCGCAGATCCGCAGGTGCCAGTTCCGCCAGTGGGTACAGCACGAAGGCCCGTTCCTGCATGTGGTAGTGGGGAACCTTCAGGCGCGGTTCGTCGATCAGGCGGTCACCGAACAGCAAGATGTCGAGGTCCAGCGTGCGCGGTCCCCAGCGCTCAAGACGTTCGCGACCCTGGCCGTTTTCAATGGCCTGCAAGGCATCCAGCAGTTCCAGCGGCGTCAGCGTGCTGTCGAGGGCCGCCACCGCGTTGGTATAGCGCGGTTGCCCGGGTAGCAGCGAGTCGCTTTGGTAAAACACGGACACCCCGACCAGTCGTGATTGCGGCAAGTCCGACAGCGCCTCGACGGCGCTGCGCAATTGTTCGGCGGGGTCAGCCAGATTGCTGCCCATGCCGATGTAGATGCGTTCCATGGATTACTCGCCCGTGGTGCTCGAAGCGCCGGCGGCGCGTTTGCGCTTGGAACCACCGCTGCGGCGACGCTTGCGCGGGGCGCCGGTACCTTCTTCCTTGCCGCTGAGGTCGCGGATCATGTCGCGACGCTCGCTTTCGTTGGCGTCCTGATAATCGGTCCACCATTCGCCCAGGCCATCGGTCTGCTCACCGGCGCTTTCACGCAGCAGCAGGAAGTCGTAGCCAGCACGGAAACGCGGATTGTCCAGCAGCAGGTCGGCACGTTTGCCGCTGCGGCGCGGCAGGCGTTCCTGCATGTCCCAGATCTCGCGGATCGGCATGGTGAAGCGTTTTGGAATCGCGATTCGCTGGCACTGTTCGGCAATCAGCTCGTGCGCAGCTTCCTGCATTGCCGGAATCGGCGGCATGCCACGCTCCTGCAGGCGCAGGACGCGGGCCGGCAGGGCAGGCCAGAGCAGGGCCGCAAACAGGAACGCCGGGGTGACCGGTTTGTTCTGCTTGATCCGCAGGTCGGTGTTGATCAGGGCTTCGCTGATCAGGGTGTGGGTGTACGTCGGGTTGTACTCCAGTGCTTCGGCGCTGGCCGGGAACAGTGGATCGAACAATTGCAGGTCGACCAGCATTTCAAACGTATCGGCGGCGTGGCCGGAGAGGAACAGCTTGAGCACCTCTTCGAACAGGCGGGCCGACGGGATCTCGCGCAACATCGGCGCCAGGTCGCGGATCGGCATGGCGCTGTGTTTTTCGATGCCGAAGTTCAGCTTGGCGGCGAAACGCACGGCCCGCAGCATGCGTACCGGATCTTCCTGGTAGCGTTGCTTCGGATCGCCGATCAGGCGGATCAGGTGATTGCGGATGTCGTGTACGCCGTTGGCGTAGTCGAGGATGCGTTCACTGACCGGATCGTAATACAGGGCATTGATGGTGAAGTCACGACGTTGCGCGTCTTCTTCCAGGGTGCCATAGACGTTATCGCGCAGGATGCGCCCGCTTTCGTTGCGAGAAGACTGGTTGCTGTCTTCCTCGTCTTCGTTTTGCGGGTGGTTGGCGCGGAAGGTCGCGACTTCGATGATTTCGCGACCGAAGTGGATATGCACCAGTTTGAATCGACGCCCGATGATTCGCGCGTTACGGAATTCGGCCCGCACCTGCTCGGGTGTGGCGCTGGTGGCAACGTCGAAATCTTTCGGTGTGATGCCCAGCAACATATCGCGCACGCAACCGCCAACCAGGTAAGCCTGATAACCGGCGCTCTGCAGGCGTTCAACGATATTCACCGCATAACGGCTGAATTGCGCCTTTTGCAGCGAATGTTGGCCGCTGTTGAGCACTTCAGGCGTGCTGCGAATGTGTTGCGTAGGACGCTTGGGAGAACGGAATGACTGGAACAGCTTCTTCAGCATGGGATGCACTGTTTGAAGGAATATTCGGCCATAACAGAAGAATGACCGCATGATGGGCGGGGATTCTAGCATTTAGTCGGGGGATGGTGTAGGACACTGTAGGAGCGAGCTTGCTCGCGATGGTCGCGAACGATAACTCGTACATCCAGATACCCAACGACGTCCTCAGGTTCTTCGCGAGCAAGCTCGCTCCTACAGGAAGCGGGGGGATGGGGGGGTAGAAACTACAAGGGGAGCCGAAGCTCCCCAAGAAGTAGTTGCATGCTCTATTTTTATTTTTGGTTTCGGGCTTTTTGTTTTTGTTGAGTGCCCTCGCCATGAAGCTTCCTTCATGACCCTCCCAATCGGGAGCCAAGAGCAAACGGATTGCTTTGGTCGCTGAATTGCAGTGATCTTTCGATCCAACCAGTACAGGCTCTGTCTTAGGACAGTTTTTGTTGTTCTCGGCCTGGTCGTGGGGCTAGCCCCAAATACAACGCCTCTCCAAAAGAATCAGTTAGCTGCGCCTCTCGCCGTCTTGTTTTTATTGTGCGTGAGTCGATTCGTCTTATTTTTATTGTCTTGTGCATTGCTTGTTATTGTTCTTGTACCAAACATATAGCAGGGTGCGTGCCAACTTTTGCGAAACCCAATAAAACAAGGGGTTAGGCCGGCTGGCAGGTATTTCGAGGGCCAAAAAAAGCCGGGGCTTCGTTACCGTAAGCCCCGGCTTCTGTTACGTGAAAACGCTGAGGTAACAGTTTTTTCACAAAGTCACGTGTTACCCGCACATGTGACAGGTGCGGTTCAGCTTTCGCTGGCCACCCCGGTCTTGCGCCGCGGAATGCCCAGGCGTTGACGGCGCTCCCACAAGCATTTGCGGCTGACCCCGAGTTTGCGGGCCAGTTCGGTTTCGGTCATATGGTCCTGATGCTCAAGGACGAAATGCTGGAAGTAGTCTTCCAGGGAGAGGTCTTCGGTCGGCTCGTGGTTGTTGTTACTGGCGTTGCCGTTGCCCTGTTGTGGGGGCAGGCCAATGAACTCGTCGTCGTCCAGGTCGCCCAGCTCGATGTCGATGCCCAGCAGCTCGGCGGAGATTTCCGGGCTTTCGCACAGGATAACGGCGCGCTCGACAGCGTTTTCCAGTTCACGAACGTTGCCCGGCCAGGAGTAGTGACGAATGGCTTGCTCGGCATCCGCGGCGAATTTCAGGTCGGTGCGGTTGACTCGCGCACTTTGCCGCGCCAGGAAGGCGTTGGCGATTTCGTTGACGTCCGCACCGCGTTCGCGCAGGGCTGGCAGCTTCAGCGCGATAACGTGGAGTCGGTAATACAAGTCTTCGCGGAACTGGCCGATCTTCGCCAGGCTCTTGAGGTCGCGGTGAGTCGCGGCGATCAGGCGCACATCGACTTTCTGCGACTGCACGGAACCTACACGACGAATTTCGCCTTCCTGCAATACGCGCAGCAGGCGAGCCTGGGCTTCCAGTGGCAGTTCGCCGATTTCGTCGAGGAACAAGGTGCCGCCGTCCGCCGCTTCCACCAGGCCGGCGCGCCCGGCGCTGGCGCCGGTGAATGCGCCTTTTTCGTGGCCGAACAGTTCGGACTCGATCAGGCTTTCCGGAATGGCCGCGCAGTTCACTGAAATCATCGGTGCCTTGGCGCGCCTGGACAGGTTGTGCAGGGCGCGCGCCACCAGTTCTTTACCGGTACCCGATTCGCCCTGGATCAGAACGTTGGAGTCGGTCGGTGCCACTTTGCGAATCTTGCCGTACAGGTCCTGCATCGGCGGGCACGAGCCGATAATGCCGATTTCACCGTTGCTGTTGTCGGCACCGGATTTCGCCGCACCGTTGGTGGCTTTGCCGGTAACCACTTCACCACCGGTTTGTGCCGTTTGCCGGTCACGCAGGATTCGCGCGGCGGCTTGCAGCATTTCGTCGTGGTCGAATGGCTTGGCAATGTAATCAACCGCACCCATTTTCATCGAGTCAACCGCCGAGCGCAGGCTGGCGTAGCTGGTCATGATCAGCACCGGCGTGCCCTGGGCGAGCTTGATCAGCTCGGTGCCAGGCGCGCCCGGCAGACGCAGGTCACTGACGATCAGATCGAACGAGGGAATGGTGAAGCGTTCTTGTGCTTCCTGCACTGAACCGGCTTCGCTGACCTGGTACTGGTTACGTTCCAGCAGGCGGCGCAAGGCGGAGCGGATAATGGTTTCGTCTTCGACGATCAAAATGTGCGGCATTGATTCGATACTCTCGACGGTCTCAGTTCACAGCGGACGTCGCTTCGACATGACGCGGCAAGGTAACCCTGATTCGGGTGCCGCGTTGGCTTTGAACATCAGCCGGGCTGTCGATGGTGATTTGTCCATAATGCTCTTCAACGATGGAATAGACCAGTGCAAGGCCCAGACCGGTGCCTTCGCCAGGATCCTTGGTGGTGAAGAAAGGTTCGAACAATCGGTCCATGATGCTCGACGGAATACCGCTGCCTTCGTCCTCCACGATCAGGTCGACCGTGTGTTCGCCGGCTTCGCTCTTGACCCGTACCGCACTGCCGGGAGGCGAGGCGTCACGGGCGTTTGAAAGCAGGTTGATCAATACCTGGGCCAGCCGTTGCGGGTCGCCTTCGACCCAGTGTTCGGGGTCGCACAGGTTGTAGAACTGCACTTCGAAATTGCGTCGGTTCAAGGCCAGCAGGCCGATGGCATCCTGAGCCACTTCGGCCAGACAGACGGGCTCGTCGCTGTGCTGATGACTGCCGGCATGGGCAAAGCTCATCAGCGACTGGACGATGCGCGACACACGTTTGGTCTGCTCGAGGATCTGCCCGCTGATTTCCTTCAGCTCGCCGTCTTCTTCCCGCTCTTCGCGCAGGTTCTGCGCCAGGCACGCGATACCGGTAATCGGGTTGCCGATTTCATGGGCCACGCCGGCCGCCAGTCGACCGATGCTGGCCAGGCGCTCGGAGTGCACCAGTTTGTCTTCGAGCATCTGGGTTTCGGTCAGGTCTTCCACCAGCAGAACCAGGCCACTGTTGCCCGGCGCGAGCGGTTCGTCGATCGCCGCCTTGTGCAGGTTCAGCCAGCGGGTCTGGCCGTCGAGGGCCAGGTGCTGCTTGTGCAAGTGCTCGTCCGGCAGATTGATGAAGCCTTGCAGCAGTTCTTTCCATGGGTCGGCAATAGTACTCAGGCGCGAACCGACCACGCGCTGCGCGGCGATGCCGGTCAACTCCTCCATGGCCTTGTTCCACATGAGGATTTCCTGGTCCTTGGCCAGTGAGCAAACGCCCATCGGCAATTCCTGCAGGGTCTGGCGGTGATAGCGGCGCAGGGCGTCGAGTTCAGCGGCCAGGCCGGTCAGGCGCGAGTGGTAATCCTCGAGGCGGCTTTCGATGAAGTGAATGTCTTCGGTGACGTAGTTTTCACCGCCAGCCTTGTACGGCAGGAAGGTCTCGACCATGTCCTGGGCCACGCTCGGGCCCATCAGGCCGGAGAGGTTGGCCTCGATGCGGTCGCGCAGACGGCGCAGGGCATAAGGCCTTCGTTCATCGAAAGGCAGGTAGAGATCGCGCAGCGCTTGCTCGACTTCCTTCTGCGCAGCCTTGGCGCCCAAGGGTTTTGCCAGCTGCGTAGCGAATTCCTGAGGCGAGGCAGCGTGCAGTTCCCGGCGCTGCGGGCGGCGCACGTTATCCACGGCGCAGGCTTCGGCGGCGCTGGCCTCTTCGGTGCTGGCGTTGGTGAACAGCGAGATCAGGGTGAACATGAGTACGTTGGCTGCCAGCGAGGCAATCGCAGCCATGTGCCAACTGGTGTCGTCCAGCACGTAGATCATGTTCAGCAGCGGAATATAGAAGCCCTGGAGGTTGCCAACCAGTGGCAACAGCATGGTCACCAGCCACACCAGGATCCCCGCCAGCAAGCCGGCGATGAAGCCGCGACGGTTGGCGGTCGGCCAATACAGGACAGAAAGCACGCCCGGCAGGAACTGCAACGTGGCGACGAACGCGACAATACCGAGGTTGGCCAGGTCCTGCTCGGCACCGAGCATCAGGTAGAAGCCGTAGCCGGCCATGATGATCGCGACAATCAGCGCCCGGCGGGTCCACTTCAGCCAGCGGTAGATGTTGCCTTCGGCCGGTGGCTGATAAAGCGGCAGCACCAGGTGGTTCAAGGCCATCCCGGACAGCGCCAGCGTGGTGACGATGATCAGGCCGCTGGCGGCGGACAGTCCGCCGACATAGGCCAGCAACGCCAAAGCCTTGCTGTTGGCGGCGATGCCGATGCCCAGGGTGAAGTATTCCGGATTGGTGGTGGCGCCTAGCTTCAGGCCAGCCCAGAGAATCAGCGGCACCGCCAGGCTCATCAACAGCAGGAACAGCGGCAGGCCCCAGCTCGCACTGACCAGCGAGCGCGGATTGAGGTTCTCGGTAAAGGTCATGTGATACATGTGCGGCATCACGATCGCCGAGGCGAAGAACACCAGCAGCAGCGTACGCCACGGGCCTTCCTGCAAAGGCGTGTGCAGGGCAGCAAGGGCGGTCTGGTTTTGCAGCAGCCACAGTTCAAGCTGTTGCGGACCGTCGAACACGCCGTACAGCGCATACAGCCCGACACCGCCGAGGGCGATCAGCTTGATCACCGACTCGAAGGCAATCGCGAACACCAGGCCTTCATGCTTTTCGCGGGTGGCGATGTGGCGGGAGCCGAAGAAAATCGTGAACAACGTAATCAGGGCGCAGAAGCTCAGGGCCACGCGATGCTGCACCGGTTCGCGGGTGAGGATGCCGATGGAGTCGGCCACCGCCTGAATCTGCAGCGCGAGAAGCGGCAACACGCCGATCAGCATGAAAATCGTGGTCAGCGCACCGGCCCAGGTGCTGCGGAAGCGGAAGGCAAACAGATCCGCCAGCGAAGACAGTTGATAAGTGCGGGTGATCTTCAGGATCGGGTAGAGCAGCACCGGCGCCAGCAGAAATGCCCCGGAAACACCGAGGTAGCTGGACAAAAAGCCGTAGCCGTACTGATAGGCCAGGCCCACGGTGCCGTAAAACGCCCAGGCACTGGCATAGACGCCCAGTGACAGGGTGTAAGTCAGCGGGTGGCGAATGATTGCCCGGGGAATCATGCCCCGTTCACTGATCCAGGCCACACCGAACAGCACCGCCAGGTAGGCGGCGCTGATCAGGATCATCTGGGTCAGGCTAAAGCTCATCGGCATCTTTTTGGCTCTGCAGGATGAAGGTCACGACGATCAGAATCAGCCAGAGCAGATAAGGGCGATACCAGGCGCCAGTGGCGTCGATCCACCAATCCATGATGGCCGGGGAAAACAGGTAAATCCCCACTACCAAAAGCAGGACCAAGCGATAAATGTACATCCCGGCCTCTCTTTTTATGCGCGTGCCCGAAAACGTGCGGCGATGGTAACGGATGGGTGCGCCACTGCAAGTGCGATCACAATAGCTGTGCCTCGGGCAGGCTCAGTGTGCGCGGGATCAGCGAGGCATCCCAGTGGGCAATGCCCCAATTGAGCACTTCCCGTGGCGTTGCGTAAGTCAGTTCGGTTCCAGGGTTCTGCCCCAGCGCCCGCAGCGCCCGCAGCAATAGCGGCGTTGCCTGATCCTCGGTCAATGGCGGCGAACGGTAGGACTTACCGAGTTTATTGCCATCTGGCTGAGTGATCAGCGGGATATGCAGATAACGTGGCTGCGGCAGGCCGAGCAATTCCTGCAGGTAGAGCTGGCGGGGGGTGGAATCCAGCAGGTCGGCACCGCGAACGATATCGGTGATGCCCTGCCAGGCATCGTCCAGGACCACAGCCAATTGATAGGCGTAGAGCCCGTCCCGGCGGCGAATCACAAAATCGCCAACTTCCCGGCCCAGGTGCTGGCGGTATCCGCCCTGCACCCGGTCGAGGAAATGGTATTCCAGTTCCGGTACGCGCACGCGGATGGCAGCATCATCGGTGCCATGGCCGGCATTGCGGCACAGCCCCGGATAAATCCCGTGATATGGCTCCAGCTGTTTGCGCGAGCAGGTGCAGGCGTAGGCCAGGCCGTGACTGAACAGGCGATTGAGCACCTCGGCGTAGGCATCGTGCCGCTCGCTTTGGCGCACCAGGTCGCCATCCCACTCGAAGCCATAGCTTTCCAGAGCCTTGAGAATGGCTGCCTGGGCGCCAGGTTCCTCGCGGGGCGGATCAAGGTCTTCCATGCGCATCAGCCAGCGTCCGCCGACCGAGCGTGCGTCGAGGTAGGAGGCCAGTGCGGCGACCAGCGAGCCGAAGTGCAGATGGCCGCTGGGCGTGGGGGCGAAGCGTCCGATGTAGGTGGGGGAGGTGGCGGTCATGAATGCAATGTCACTTGTTCCGGGCTTGCGCACCCCTCCTGTGGGAGCGGGCTTGCTCGCGAAGGCGGTGTGTCAGCTAACGCTAATGTTGAACCACATGGCCCCTTCGTCGGAACGCCGCCCGGAGCAAGTCCGCTCCCACAGGTTTGCCGCCGGGGCGAATATCAGAAACAAAAACGGAGCGTTCGCACGCTCCGTTCTTCATTCAAGTCGCAATTATTTGCCGACTTGCTTTTCCTTGATTTCCGCCAGGGTCTTGCAGTCGATGCACAGGTCAGCGGTAGGACGCGCTTCGAGGCGTTTGACGCCGATCTCGATGCCGCAGGATTCACACCAGCCGTATTCTTCGTCTTCGATCAACTGAAGTGTCTTGTCGATCTTCTTGATCAACTTGCGTTCACGATCGCGGGCACGCAGTTCGAGGGCGAATTCCTCTTCCTGGCTGGCACGGTCTGCCGGGTCAGGAAAGTTGGCCGCTTCGTCCTTCATGTGGTCCACGGTCTTGTCGACCCCTTCCATCAGCTCTTTTTTCCACTGATTCAGGACCTTGGTGAAGTGCTTGCGCATGGGCTCGCCCATGTACTCTTCGCCGGCTTTCTGAACATAGGGCTCGAAGCCGCTGATCGTCTGGTTTTGCTGCTTTGCTTGGGTGGACATGAAATAGACCGCCTCTACTCTTGTAATCCATCTGCGCAGGATTGCTCCATCACCGACACCTGCCGGCCCTGCGGCTGCAAGCGGGCGAACTTACCAGATCAACTCGGGCCGCGCTACTCCCGGATGTCGAGCTCACGGCGCATGATGCTTGCAAATGATGGCAAACCGTTGTCTGGCGGCTCTGGAGTCCTGCTCAATTATTGATTTTAGTCAAACCTTGCGCGCGCGCTTGAGTCGTTTGTGTTCGGGGTTACAAGGCCTCTGACCGCTTTAGGTTCTCGCTCGTTCCTGCGCTTGGGTAGAATCGGTTCTTTTTCCGTTGAAGGAAGGCCAATGGCTCAGCCCTACAGTGCCCGCAGTCGTGCAATCGAACCTTTCCATGTCATGGCGCTGTTGGCGCGGGCCAATGAATTGCAGGCCGCCGGGCACGATGTGATCCACCTGGAAATCGGCGAGCCGGACTTCACCACCGCCGAACCTATCATCCAGGCCGGCCAGGCTGCACTGACAGCGGGGAAGACCCGTTACACCGCCGCGCGCGGCATTCCGGAGCTGCGCGAGGCTATTTCGGGCTTTTATCAGCAGCGTTATGGTTTGAACATCGACCCTCGACGCATTCTCATCACGCCCGGCGGGTCCGGCGCGTTGCTGCTGGCCAGCGCTTTGCTGGTCGACCCCGGTAAACACTGGCTGCTGGCGGACCCGGGCTATCCGTGCAACCGGCATTTCCTGCGGTTGGTCGAGGGTGCGGCGCAATTGGTGCCGGTCGGTCCGGATGTGCGCTATCAATTGACGCCAGGCCTGATCGAGCGTCATTGGGATCACGACAGCGTCGGTGCATTGGTGGCGTCGCCAGCCAATCCGACCGGCACGATCCTGACTCGCGACGAGCTGGCGAAGCTGTCTGTCGCGATCAAGGAGCGCCACGGTCATCTGGTGGTCGACGAGATTTACCACGGCCTGACTTACGGCACTGATGCGGCCAGCGTGCTGGAAGTCGACGACAGTGCATTCGTCCTGAACAGTTTTTCGAAGTACTTCGGAATGACCGGGTGGCGGCTCGGATGGCTGGTGGCCCCTGACGCTGCCGTCGGTGAGCTGGAAAAACTCGCGCAGAATCTCTACATCAGTGCTCCAAGCATGGCGCAGTATGCGGCGCTGGCCTGTTTTGAGCCGGCAACCATCAGCATTCTCGAGGAGCGTCGCGCCGAATTTGGCCGGCGTCGGGATTACCTGCTGCCGGCCTTGCGTGAGTTGGGTTTCGGCATTGCCGTGGAGCCGGAAGGGGCTTTCTACTTGTATGCCGATATCAGCAAGTTCGGCGGCGATGCCTTCGCGTTCTGTAAGTATTTTCTTGAAACCGAACATGTGGCGTTCACTCCGGGGCTGGATTTCGGGCGATATCAGGCCGGACACCATGTGCGGTTCGCCTATACGCAAAACCTCGAGCGTTTGCAGGAGGCGGTGGAGCGCATTGCCCGCGGATTGCGGAGCTGGCAAGGCTGATGCGATTCCATCCTCCCCTCGAAGAAGGGCGCCTGATTCGACGTTACAAGCGGTTTCTCGCCGATATCGAAACCGTTGGCGGCGAGTTGCTGACGATTCACTGCCCGAACACCGGCTCGATGCTCAATTGCCAGGTCGAAGGCGGGCAAGTCTGGTTCAGTCGCTCCAACGACCCTAAACGCAAGTTGCCTGGCACCTGGGAGATCGGTGAAACCCCGCAAGGGCGGCTGTTTTGCGTGAACACCGCCCGGGCCAATGGATTGGTCGAAGAGGCGCTGCGAGCGGGCGTCATCACCGAACTTAACGGTTTTACCGGGCTCAAGCGCGAAGTGGCTTATGGCCAGGAAAACAGCCGCATCGATTTCCGCCTTGATTATCCCGATGGGCCGGCCTACGTCGAAGTCAAAAGCGTGACCCTGGGCTTTGACGGTACGGCGGTGGCGGCGTTTCCCGATGCGGTCACCCAGCGTGGCGCCAAGCATCTGCGGGAACTGGCCCACTTGGCCAGGGACGGTATTCGCGCGGTGCAGTTGTATTGTGTGTGCTTGACCGACATCGAGGCCGTGCGCCCGGCGCAGGAAATCGATGCGGTTTATGCACAGGCCTTGCGTGAGGCTATCGCCTGTGGGGTCGAGGTATTGGCTTACGGTGTGCGGTTGAGCCACGAAGGGATGTTGGTCGAACGGCGCCTGGATGTGTTGCCGGGTGTCTAAAGGCTGATCCAGATCCCTTGTTCATCCTCGCGGCAAGCCACGCTGCTCAAGGATTGCCCCGCGCAAGGGCCGGCGACGCATTCGCCGTCTTCGATCAGGAACAGTGCGCCATGGGTGGCGCACTGGATCAGGCTGTTACTGGGGTCGAGAAATTGGTCGGGATGCCACTCCAGGGCGACGCCCCGGTGCGGGCAGCGATTGATGTAGACATATACCTGGCCGCTGCGGCGCACCGCAAAAAGCTTTTGGCCATCAATGTCGAAACCGCGGCTGCTGTCATTGACCAGCTCGGCACCTTTGCAAAGCAACTTCATGTCTATCCTCGGTCCCGCCGCTCGTGACCGGATATGTCCAAGCTTGACGGTTAAATACTTTCAATTGGCCGTCTTGCCCGCCGGGGACAAGTGCCTGTCGTCGAGGATACTTGGCCTGATCATTCGATGCCCGGGAAACCTTCAAGGGAAGCTGTTTATGCGCCTGGCCAGCGTGTCAGCGTGATCGGCATGGAGCATCCCGCCAGTACTTTCCACAGGCAAAAAAAGACCCGGCAAGAGCCGGGTCAAATAACCGTGATTAGCCTGATGAGGAGATAATCTGAGAGTCCGAACCAAGGGCTTTTCAGAAGATCTGACCAGTCTCGCGACCAGTTGTGATAATCATAGCGATTCTCATTACCAAGTCAACCGCTGTTTTCCGGTTTCTTTGCGATATGTCGATTTTTCGCCTGCAGGCCCTGTATTCATTGGGTTACAGGTTGAAAAGCTTCAGCGTTATTTGTCGGATCAGTTTTTGTGGCGTGAAGAGATGGCTTCCAGTTGTTTGTTTAGCGCTTCCTTGCGCTCTGCGGGAATGTCATTCCAGTGAACATCCATCAGGGCACCTTCAATTGCGTACAACAACACCTTGGACGCCCGGAAACCGCGCGTGCGCACGGCCCGATAAGCATCCACCGCCCCGAGGCGACGCAAGTCCGAAGCGCTATGGATGCCCACGGCATGCAGCCATTGCGCTGACGTCTTGCCAAGATTCTTCAGGTGTTGCAGTTCATCATTCATCAAGCCTCCTTGCGATGGCCGAATGGAGAGCGTGGGCAATCTTCTGAGGAGTGTAGCCATCAGTAGGAAAAGCGTGTTTGTTTGCTCGATTACGACGCAAATGCTTCTAAGAAACGAGTATTGGCAGCGTGTGAAAAGTCTGCGAACGCGGGAGGAGGCGGGGAAGAGCAAGGAATTATGGGTGAACATCCCTGTAGTCCAGCGCAAGGGGCGCTGGACGTGTCAGTCATCGATGATGATCAGCGGGTGCGATAACGCAATCGCGTGCCGAAGTTCATCGACATCAGGATTTCGTCGGCACTGAGTTCCACCGGAAAGTACGTACCGGAGATTTGCGCGTGGGCCAGGCTCGCGCCTTCAAGGTTCGCCTTGCGAAAATCGATGCCGCGCAGGTCGGCGGAGCGGAAGTAGGCGTCGCTGAAATCCACACCGTCGGCATTCAGCTCGCGCAGGTCCAGCCCCCGGAAGTCTCCACCCACCATATCGATGGGGGCATCCTTGGGGCGTTCACTGTTGAAGCCTCTGATGTCGTCTTTGTGCAGCAGGGCATAAAGCGGAGTGTCGAGAAGTTTCGGCTGGCTCATGTCGCATCACCTGATGGTTTTATGACGCCAGTATAGTGCCACTATTTGACGGACGTGAAGCCAGTGCGGCTTCACGACTGAAATAGTTTTTTACAGGCCTGGCAGGCGCTGGCGAATTTGCTCCACAACTGTATCGAGCGTTCCGCTTTCATTGGTCTGGACGCGCTTGCTGCAGAGGATTTCCGTGGGTGTCAGCGCTTCGCGGCTGGCTTGTTGGGCTGCGATAACAGCCAGGGTGGCGTCGGATGGGTCCTTTTTGTCTGCCTGGCGCGTGGCCAGCCAGCTTTCGATGACGGCTTGTGGCGCATTGCAATCGAGGATCAGGAAGGGTGCACCTGTGGCCTCGGCCACCTTCGCGGCACTGTCACGCTGATCATGCTTGAGGTAAGTGGCGTCGACCACTACCGGAAAGCCCGCACGCAGGATGACGTCGGCGATTTCGTGCAGGCGGGCATAGGTCGCCGCGCTGGCGTCGGCACTATAGATTCCGGCCTTTACGTCATTTTCGACGGTTTGTTCGCCGAACAGACGCTTGCGCTCGACATCGGAGCGCAGGCGAATCGCTCCCAGGGCTTCGACCAGGCGCATGGCGACATGGCTCTTGCCGACGGCGGAAACACCGTGGGTAATGGCCATGAAGCGCGAAGGAATAGTGCTGTAGCTTTCCGCCAGGTTGGCGTAGTTGCGGTACTGACGCAGGGTCGTGGCGCGCTGCACTGCAGTGGCGTCGGCCGGCATGCTGAACAGGGCAACCTTGGCGCGAACCAGTGCGCGGTAGGCTTTATAGAAGTTCAGCAGTTCGAGGCCGCGATAGTCACCGGTCAGCTCCAGGTACTGGCTGATGAAACGACGGGCGAGGCACTTCAGGCCGCGATCTTCCAGGTCCATCGCCAGGAAGCCGGTGTCGGCATAAACGTCGGTGAAGCGAAACGGTTCATTGAATTCGATGCAGTCGAAGATCACGATCTTGCCGTCGATCACTGTGGCGTTACCCAGGTGGATGTCACCGTGGCATTCACGAGTGAAGCCTTCGGCCTTGCGCTGGGCGAGCAGCGGCTTGAGGCGTTCGAAACTGCTTTCGGCCCAGGCTTGCAGGGCGTCGAGTTGCAGCAGGTCGGCTTTGTCGCTGAGGAACGGACGGATCTGTTCGAAGTTCTGCCGCACCGGTGCCATGACGCTGTCCGGTGTGCCGGCTTCGTGCCCGGCCGGCACTTTCGGTGCGCTGAGGTGGAAGCGGGCGATTTGCTCGGCCATCTCGTCGATGTGTGCGGTGGTCAGTTCGCCATTGGCTTGAAGGGTGCTGAGCAGACCGGTTTGCGGGAACTGGCGCATCTTCAGTACGTATTCGATGGCGGGGCCTTCGCCGCCCAGTTGCGGAGCCTCGGCGCTGCCGGTGACGGGCAGTACTTCGATGTACAAGTCGTCGGTCAGGCGCTGGTTCAGGCGCAGCTCTTCAGCGCAAAAGTGTTCGCGCGCCTCAAGGCTGGTGAAGTCGAGAAAACCGAAATTGACCGGCTTCTTCACTTTATAGGCATAGGGGCCGGTGAGCAGTACCCAGGAAATATGGGTCTCGATGACCTGGAATCCCTCTACAGGATGCGGGTAGAGGGCAGGGTTTTGCAGGGCAGCGATCAGGGACTGGCTCACAGGCGATCCTTCAGAGTCTGGGAAATTCAAGGCCGTCATTATGGCCGCAAGTCCGCTCGACGCAAACCTCGGAGCGCTCCTGTTGAGTATGAATAAAGTGCGTATAATCCGCCGCCATGACTCGTACCCGAACTCCCCGTACCCCAAAAAAACCACCCTCCAGAGGCCTGCGCCCTTGGTTGGGCTGGGCCATTAAACTCAGTCTGGTCGGCCTGGTAGTGCTGGCCGGATTCGCCGTTTACCTTGATGCGATCGTCCAGGAGAAGTTTTCCGGCAAGCGCTGGACCATTCCGGCCAAGGTTTACGCGCGCCCGCTCGAACTGTTCGTCGGACAAAAGCTGAGCAGGGACGATTTCCTGACCGAGCTCGATGCCCTGGGCTATCGCCGTGAAAGCGTGGCCAATGGTCCGGGTGCGGCGTCGGTCAACGGCAATACCGTTGATCTGAATACCCGTGGCTTCCAGTTCTATGAAGGCATGGAGCAAGCGCAACCGGTGCGGGTGCGTTTCTCTGGCGATTACGTGGCCGAGTTGGCGGGGGCAAAAGGTTCGAAACTTTCGGTAGTGCGCCTGGAGCCGTTGCTGATCGGCGGCCTGTACCCGAAAAACCTCGAAGACCGGATCCTGATCAAGATCGATCAGGTGCCGCCGTACTTGCTGGAAACGCTGGTGGCTGTCGAGGACCGCGATTTTTATCATCACTTTGGTGTTTCGCCGAAGTCGATCGCCCGTGCAATCTGGGTCAACGGTTCGTCCGGCCGCATGCGTCAGGGCGGCAGTACCCTGACTCAGCAGTTGGTCAAGAACTTCTACCTGACCAACGAGCGCAGCCTGAGCCGCAAACTCACCGAAGCGATGATGGCGCTGTTGCTTGAGCTGCATTACGACAAGCGTGAAATCCTCGAGGCTTACCTCAACGAAGTGTTTATCGGGCAGGACGGTCAACGCGCGGTGCACGGTTTCGGCCTCGCCAGCCAGTTCTTCTTCAGCCAGCCGCTGGCCGAGCTCAAGCTGCACCAGGTCGCACTGCTGGTGGGAATGGTCAAGGGGCCTTCCTCCTATAACCCGCGTCGTTATCCGGAGCGTGCCCTCGAGCGGCGCAACCTGGTGCTCGATGTCCTGCAAGAGCAGGGCGTCGCAACTGCCGAGCAGGTTGAAGCCGCGAAGAAAATGCCACTGGGTGTGACCAAGCGCGGCAGTCTGGCGGACAGCTCGTTCCCCGGCTTCCTCGATCTGGTCAAGCGTCAGTTGCGCGAAGACTATCGCGACGAAGACTTGACCGAAGAAGGTCTGCGTATCTTCACCAGTTTCGACCCGATCCTGCAGATGAAGGCTGAGGCCTCGGTCAACGACACCTTCAAGCGTCTGGCGGGGCGCAAGGGTTCCGATGACGTCGAAGCGGCCATGGTCGTGACCAACCCGGAAACCGGTGAAGTGCAGGCCATGATCGGCAGTCGCCAGGCCAGTTTTGCCGGGTTCAACCGGGCGCTGGACGCTGTGCGACCGATCGGCTCGCTGATCAAGCCGGCGGTTTACTTGACCGCGTTGGAGAAACCAAGCCAGTACACATTGACCAGTTGGCTGTCGGACGAGTCCTTCTCGGTCAAGGGCGCCGACGGCCAAGTCTGGAAACCGCAGAACTATGATCGCCGTTCTCACGGGACCGTCTTCCTCTATCAAGGCCTGGCGCACTCCTACAACCTGTCGACCGCACGGCTCGGGTTGGCGGTCGGTGTGCCGAACGTCCTGAAGACGGTGGAGCGCCTGGGTGTTTCTCGTGAATTCCCGGCCTTCCCGTCGATGTTGCTCGGCGCTGGCGGCATGACGCCCATCGAAGTGGCGACCATGTACCAGACCCTCGCCAACGGCGGCTTCAATACGCCGATGCGCGGGATTCGCAGCGTGCTGACTGCTGAAGGCGAACCGCTCAAGCGTTATCCGTTCCAGATTCAGCAGCGTTTCGATCCGGCCTCCATTTACCTGATCCAGAGCGCCATGCAGCGGGTGATGCGCGAAGGTACCGGCAGCTCGGTTTATAACGTGTTGCCAAGAACCCTGACCCTGGCGGGTAAAACCGGTACCAGTAACGATTCGCGGGACAGTTGGTTTGCCGGTTTCAGCCAGGACTTGCTGGCGGTGGTCTGGCTGGGGCGCGATGACAACGGCAAGACCCCATTCACTGGTGCCACCGGGGCCCTGCAGGTCTGGACCAGCTTCATGCGCAAGGCCGACCCGTTGCCGCTGGACATGCCGCAGCCGGATAATATCGTTCAGGCCTGGGTGGATTCGCGTACCGGGCAAGGTTCTGACGCCGGTTGCCCGGGTGCCGTGCAGATGCCGTATATTCGCGGCAGCGAACCGCCTCCCGGCGCTGCTTGCGGTGGCGAAAGCCCTGCCGAGTCGGTGATGGATTGGGTCAAGGGCTGGATGAATTAAGCAAAGAGGGTTTCAAGTGAACAAGTGGCTGATTCCAGCGATTACCGCCGTGGCTTTGCTCAGCGGTTGCTCCACCGTACAACGTGGCTCGATTCCGGTCGTGGATTCCGGCACCGCCGTGTCCAACAGTGAACGTATCTCGGCCAATGGCGGCTTCCGCCAGACGACCGTCAAGCGCCCTGCGCAAGGTCAGTCGCAGACCCAGGCGATTCCGCAAGGTGACAGCGGCGTCGTGGTGATGGTGCCAGGCGCTGCAACGACTTCAACGCCGATCAGCACCACACCCATTACTCCGGGGCCGATCACGCCGGGGCCGATTGACACGTCGCCGATCCAGTCGGCGCCGATCAATCAGGGCAACTACAGCATGCCGTCGTCGCCAAGCGGGATTCCGTCGGCCAGTTCGGGCGGACTGTCTGCCGACGAGCAACTGGACGGCCCGGTACTGGCTTTGCTGACCACTGCTCAGCAGCAACAGGCGAGCGGTGATCTCAATGGTGCCTCCTCCAGCCTCGAACGCGCCCAGCGCGTTGCCCCGCGTGAACCGCAGGTGCTTTACCGCCTGGCACAGGTGCGGATGGCTCAAGGCGATGCGGCCCAGGCCGAGCAGTTCGCTCGCCGTGGCCTGACCTTGGCCAATGGCCGTCCGGCCCTGCAGGCCAATTTGTGGGAACTGATTGCCCAGGCGCGCGAAAAGCAGGGTGACTCCCAGGGCGCGTCGCTGGCGCGCCAGAAGGCCAAGGTAACGCTGTGATGGATGCGCGCTTTCTGAAAATCGCCGATCAACTGCTGTTGATCGAGCGCGAGTTGCGGGTGCAAGGATGGTGGGATGAAGTCTCGCCATCCGCTGAAGCGCTTTCCAGTGTCGAGCCGTTTTCGGTCGATACCCTGGATTTCGAGCAATGGCTGCAGTGGATCTTCCTGCCACGCATGAAGATGATCCTCGAGCAGGATTTGCCGCTACCCAATGCGTCGGGCATTCAGGAAATGGCTGAAATGGTCTTTGCCGGACGCAATGTCCAGGGCAAGGATCGGCAGTTGCAGGTATTGCTCAAACAGTTTGATCAGTTGATCACGGCGTCTCGCTGAGCCAGAAGCTGCCAGCGTCCGCTGGCAGTTGTTCACAATCTCTCTCTATTTTGTCGGCCATTGCAGGGTAAGCGCATGCGCGTGCCAATTTTTTGCCAAAACTTGCGCAATCGAAGCTAACACACGGCGGATTTACAGGTTTTTTCTTGCGTTCTCATGTGCTTACTAGAATAAAGCTCATAGACGACTTGACTTGCGAGGGGCGAAACAGAAGAATCCAAAGTCCGCTGTACAGGGACTGCCAGAAGCAGACCCTCTCAGCAGATCATGAGGCGCATATCCGCGTCGACCTGTTACACCCGCAACGCGTTACCTCGCGCTGGGTGGGAAAGGCCCGCAACACTTGGGACGATCCCAATACTTGCTCAGTCAGTGCTGACGTAGTCGGCGACCACCGTCGCTCATGCTCTGCTGAGAAGTAAACCTATTAAGACCCGTCCCATTTTTCGTGGGCGGTATTCTGGCGTTTTAGAGGTGAGCAACGTGGAGCTTTTATCTGGCGGTGAGATGCTCGTCCGCTTTTTGCGCGACGAAGGCGTCAAATATATCTACGGGTACCCGGGTGGTGCTCTTCTTCATGTATACGATGCCCTGTTCAAAGAACCGGAAGTGACCCACATCCTGGTTCGTCACGAGCAAGCGGCTACCCATATGGCTGACGGCTACGCCCGTGCCACCGGTAAAGCCGGCGTGGTACTGGTGACGTCCGGTCCTGGCGCAACCAACGCCATCACCGGTATCGCCACGGCGTACATGGACTCCATTCCAATGGTGGTCATTTCCGGCCAGGTGCCGAGCACCATGGTTGGCACCGACGCATTCCAGGAAACCGACATGATCGGTATCTCCCGGCCGATCGTGAAGCACAGCTTCATGATCAAGCACGCGTCGGAAATCCCGGAAGTCATGAAGAAAGCCTTCTACCTGGCGCAATCCGGTCGTCCTGGCCCGGTCGTTGTCGATATCCCGAAAGACATGACCAACCCGGCCGAGAAGTTCGAATACGTCTTCCCGAAAAAAGCCAAGCTGCGTTCCTACAGCCCGGCTGTTCGTGGTCACTCCGGTCAAATCCGCAAGGCAGCAGAAATGCTCCTGGCGGCCAAGCGTCCAGTGTTGTATTCGGGCGGCGGCGTGATCCTCGGCGGTGGTTCCGCACCACTGACCGAACTGGCGAAAATGCTCAACCTGCCAGTGACCAATACCCTGATGGGCCTCGGCGGTTTCCCTGGCACCGATCGTCAGTTCATCGGCATGCTCGGCATGCACGGCAGCTACACCGCCAACCTGGCGATGCACCATGCTGACGTGATCCTCGCCGTCGGTGCGCGTTTCGACGACCGTGTCATCAACGGTGCCTCGAAGTTCTGCCCGAACGCCAAGATCATTCACATCGACATCGACCCGGCTTCGATCTCCAAGACCATCAAGGCCGACGTGCCTATCGTTGGTCCGGTCGAGAGTGTCCTGACCGAAATGGTCGCGATCCTCAAGGAAATCGGCGAGACCCCGAACAAGGAGTCCGTTGCCAGTTGGTGGAAGCAGGTTGATGAGTGGCGTGGTGATCGCGGCCTGTTCCCTTATGACAAGGGCGACGGCAGCGTTATCAAGCCGCAGGCCGTGATCGAAACCCTGTGCGAAGTGACCAAGGGCGATGCCTTTGTAGCTTCCGATGTGGGTCAGCATCAGATGTTCGCGGCGCAGTACTACACGTTCAACAAGCCGAACCGCTGGATCAACTCCGGTGGCCTGGGCACCATGGGCTTCGGTTTCCCGGCGGCCATGGGCATCAAGTTGAGCTTCCCGGATGACGACGTCGTTTGTGTCACCGGCGAGGGCAGTATCCAGATGAACATTCAGGAACTGTCGACCTGCCTGCAATACGGTTTGCCGGTAAAAATCGTCATCCTGAACAACGGTGTGTTGGGCATGGTTCGCCAGTGGCAGGACATGAGCTACGGCAGCCGTCACTCTCATTCCTACATGGAATCGCTGCCTGATTTCGTCAAGCTGGCGGAGGCTTATGGTCACGTTGGTGTGCGCATCACCGATTCGAAAGATTTGAAGTCGAAGATGGAAGAGGCGTTCGCCATGAAGGATCGTTTGGTGATCATCGATGTTTCGGTCGACACCAGCGAGCACGTCTACCCGATGCAGATCAAAGACGGCTCCATGCGCGATATGTGGCTGAGCAAGACGGAGCGTACTTAATCATGCGGCACATTATTTCCTTGCTTCTGGAAAACGAACCCGGCGCTCTGTCTCGTGTGGTTGGCCTGTTCTCGCAGCGCAACTACAACATCGAAAGCCTGACCGTGGCCCCGACCGAAGACCCGACCCTGTCGCGTCTGACGCTGACCACCGTTGGTCACGATGAAGTCATCGAGCAGATCACCAAGAACCTGAACAAGCTGATCGAAGTGGTAAAACTGGTCGACCTGTCGGAGAGTGCTCACATCGAGCGCGAACTGATGCTGGTCAAGGTCAAGGCCACCGGCGCCCAGCGCGCCGAGATCAAGCGTACTACCGATATTTACCGTGGACAGATCGTCGATGTCAGCGCCAGCGTGTATACCGTTCAACTGACCGGTACCAGCGACAAGCTCGACAGCTTCATTCAGTCCATTGGCACCGCATCGATTCTGGAAACCGTCCGTAGTGGCGTGACCGGTATTGCCCGCGGCGACAAAGTACTCAGCATCTAAACCAAATTAGCGAACGGCCTGAACGGCCTGATATAGGGGAAATTCATGAAAGTTTTCTACGATAAAGACTGCGACCTGTCGATCATCCAGGGCAAGAAAGTTGCCATCATCGGTTACGGTTCCCAGGGCCACGCTCAAGCGTGCAACCTGAAAGACTCCGGCGTTGACGTTACCGTTGGCCTGCGTAAAGGTTCGGCTACCGTTGCCAAGGCTGAAGCCCACGGCCTGAAAGTGACCGACGTTGCTTCTGCCGTTGCAGCTGCCGACCTGGTCATGATCCTGACCCCGGACGAGTTCCAGTCCTCCCTGTACAAGAACGAAATCGAGCCGAACATCAAGAAAGGCGCCACCCTGGCCTTCTCCCACGGCTTCGCGATCCACTACAACCAGGTAGTGCCGCGCGCTGACCTCGACGTGATCATGATCGCGCCGAAGGCTCCGGGCCACACCGTGCGTTCCGAGTTCGTGAAGGGCGGCGGTATCCCTGACCTGATCGCTATCTACCAGGACGCCTCGGGCAACGCCAAGAACGTCGCTCTGTCCTACGCTGCTGGCGTTGGCGGTGGTCGTACCGGCATCATCGAAACCACTTTCAAGGACGAGACCGAAACCGACCTGTTCGGCGAACAAGCCGTTCTGTGCGGCGGTACCGTTGAACTGGTCAAAGCCGGTTTCGAAACCCTGGTTGAAGCTGGCTACGCGCCGGAAATGGCCTACTTCGAGTGCCTGCACGAACTGAAGCTGATCGTTGACCTCATGTACGAAGGCGGTATCGCCAACATGAACTACTCGATCTCCAACAACGCCGAATACGGCGAGTACGTGACTGGCCCTGAGGTCATCAACGCCGAATCCCGTCAGGCCATGCGCAACGCCCTGAAACGTATTCAGGACGGCGAATACGCCAAGATGTTCATCAGCGAAGGCGCTACCGGCTATCCTTCGATGACCGCCAAGCGTCGTAACAACGCCGCTCACGGTATCGAAATCATCGGCGAGCAACTGCGCTCCATGATGCCGTGGATCGGTGCCAACAAGATCGTCGACAAAGCTAAAAACTAAGTCACGCGCTTGTACGAAAAACGCGGCTTAGGCCGCGTTTTTTCGTTTGGGAGGCCGGTTCTGGTATAAAGCTGCATCGTTTGTGGCCGAACCGTCGTCCCAGACACCTGTCCAAACTTTCCACCCCCGTTGCAAGGTAATGTCCATGAGCGAACGCCCCGAAGAGCCAAACCAGGCTTCTGACGCCGAAAGCCTGCTGCCCATCGATGAACATGTCGAGGAGGGCCATGACGCTGAAGGTCGTAAAGTCCGGCATCGTGGTATCTATCTTCTGCCGAATCTGTTCACCACTGCGAACCTGTTCGCAGGGTTCTATTCCATCATCAACTCGATGAGCGCCCAGGCGGCCTTGAGTGCTGGTGATTCGGCCAATGCGAGCAAGTATTTCGCCTTCGCGGCCATCGCGATCTTCGTCGCCATGGTGCTCGATGGCCTCGATGGTCGCGTGGCCCGCATGACCAATACCCAGAGCGCCTTTGGTGCCGAGTACGACTCGCTGTCCGACATGGTTGCCTTTGGTGTCGCGCCGGCATTGCTCGCATTTGGCTGGGCCTTGGGTGACATGGGCAAGGTTGGCTGGATGGTCGCCTTCATTTATGTCGCGGGTGCGGCATTGCGTCTTGCACGCTTCAACACGCAGGTCGGCACCGCGGACAAACGCTACTTCATCGGCCTGGCCAGTCCTGCCGCAGCGGGTGTGGTTGCAGGTATCGTCTGGGCATTCAGCGACTATGGCATTCAGGGTTCCAAGATGTCCTTCCTGGTTGCGCTGATGGTTGCTGCGGCCGGCATGCTGATGGTCAGCAACATCAAGTACAACAGCTTCAAAGAGCTGGACCTGAAGGGGCGGGTGCCTTTCGTGGCGATTCTCGCTGTGGTGCTGGTGTTCGCAGTAGTGTTCAGTGACCCTCCGCGCATCCTGCTGCTGGTGTTTCTCGCCTATGCAGCCTCCGGCCCTGTTCAATACCTGTTACGTCTTCGTCGTAACAAGAGCGCGTAATTTCCCTCATACTCCGCAGTCTATGGGTGCATCTGTCCTCCAAAGCTGCGGAGTAACCATGCTGATCAAAGTCTCCAGAGCGTCCGACTGCCACGAGTCGGACGTCACGCCTGAATCCCTCTATCTTTCTCGACGCAAAGTGCTTGGCGCCACGGTTGCCGGCTTTGCTCTGAGCGGCCTGCCGCAATGGGCTAGTGCTGGCGATGCTGCGCGTTACCCGGATGTCGAGCCTGGCAAGGCGCCTGCCTGGTTCAGCGAAAAACTCCCGGCTACCCAGTGGGGTGTGGTCAGCGTCAAGGATGAGGCGATCACGCCGTTCAAGGATGCGACCCACTACAACAACTTCTATGAGTTCGGCACCGACAAGGGGGATCCAGCTGCCAATGCCGGTGCGCTGAAGACCGAGCCATGGAGCGTAGTCGTGGATGGAGAAGTGGGTAAACCAGGGCGATATGCGCTGGAAGACTTCATGAAGCCTTACCAGCTGGAGGAGCGCATCTACCGACTTCGTTGTGTGGAGGCGTGGTCGATGGTCATTCCCTGGATAGGTTTTCCTCTCTCGGCGTTGCTCAAGGAAGTCGAGCCGACCTCGAAAGCCAGATTCATCCGCTTCGAAACCCTGCAGGATCCCAAAAGCATGCCGGGGCAGCGCTCCGGTTTTGCCTTGATCGACTGGCCTTATATAGAAGGGCTGCGTCTGGACGAGGCGATGAACCCGTTGGCGATTCTTGCGGTGGGTATGTATGGGCGCGAGTTGCCGAATCAGAACGGTGCACCACTGCGTCTGGTGGTGCCCTGGAAGTATGGCTTTAAAAGCATCAAGTCGATCGTGCGGATCAGTTTGGTGAGTGAGCAGCCAAAAACCACTTGGCAGAGTATTGCTTCGGACGAGTACGGCTTCTACGCCAATGTGAATCCGACTGTCGACCATCCGCGCTGGACTCAGGCCCGGGAACGGCGCCTGCCGAGCGGCCTGTTCAAGCCGAATGTGCGTGACACGCAAATGTTCAATGGCTATGCGGATGAAGTCGCTTCTCTATATACAGGGCTCGATCTGCGGAAGAACTACTGATGCGATATCCGCTTTGGCGTGCGGCCGTTTTTGTTGCAACGATGGTGTGGCCGCTGTTGTGGTTGTATCAGGCCTGGGCGGATGTGCTCGGGCCGGACCCCGGCAAGGTGCTGGTTGATCGGTTGGGATTGGGCACACTTGTTCTGTTGCTTATTACATTGAGCATGACGCCGCTGCAGAGGCTTACTGGTTGGGCGGGGTGGATTGTGGTCCGGCGGCAACTGGGGTTGTGGTGCTTCACTTATGTAGTGCTGCACTTGAGCGCCTATCTGGCCTTTATCCTTGGTTTCGATTGGTCGCAGCTTGGGGTGGAGCTGCGCAAGCGTCCGTACATCATTGTCGGGGCGTTGGGATTTTTGTGTTTGCTGGTATTGGCGTGCACTTCCAATCGATACAGTCAGCGACGTTTGGGGGCCCTCTGGAAGAAGCTGCATCGTCTGGCTTATCTGGTTCTCGTGCTTGGGTTGCTGCATATGCTGTGGATTGTGCGCGCCGACCTGAAGGAGTGGGCGATCTATGCAACTATAGGTGCGCTGCTTTTAGTGCTGCGGCTACCGTCGTTAGCCCATCGAATCCCGCGTTTGATGGCTAAAAAGGCCTCTTCTGCCAAAAAGGCGTAATTAGTGGTTGACGGCAGATTCTGGAGGCCTATAATTCGCCCCACTTCCGGCGCAGTCGAAACGGAAAACTCCTTGGTAAACAACGAGTTACGTAGTTTTCGGCAGCAGATTGCTTCAGTTCATCGAAGCCAAAAGGAAGTTGAAAAAGAGGTGTTGACAGCAGCGTGTAACGCTGTAGAATTCGCCTCCCGCCGATGAGAGATCTGAAGCGCAAGTGGTTGAAGTTGTTAAGGAAATCCTTGAAAGCTTCTGAAAAATACCACTTGACAGCAAATGAGGCTGCTGTAGAATGCGCGCCTCGGTTGAGATGAAAGATCTTAACCAACCGCTCTTTAACAACTGAATCAAGCAATTCGTGTGGGTGCTTGTGGAGTAAGACTGCTAGTCAACAGATTATCAGCATCACAAGTTACTCCGCGAGAAATCAAAGATGTAACCAACGATTGCTGAGCCAAGTTTAGGGTTTTCTCAAAACCCAAAGATGTTTGAACTGAAGAGTTTG